>CAYOTE010000077.1:0-9793 GCA_964406785.1 uncultured Clostridia bacterium | reverse complement strand
TGACAGCATTGGAACCGGGAGATACTATGTTCGGTATGGATTTATCACACGGTGGCCATCTTTCTCACGGACATCCTTTAAATTTTACCGGTAAATTGTATAATGTTGTTTTTTATGGCGTAAATAAAGAAACCGAAACAATTGATTATGATAATTTAGCCAAGTTAGCTAAAGAACATAAGCCTAAACTGATTATGGCAGGTGCTTCTGCATATTCAAGAATAATCGACTTTAAAAGATTTAAAGAAATAGCCGATAGCATAGGAGCTGTTTTAGTTGTTGATATGGCTCATATTGCAGGACTTGTTGCTGCCGGTGTACACGAATCTCCGGTTCCATACGCTGATTTTGTAACCTCAACTACACATAAAACGCTAAGAGGCCCAAGAGGCGGAATGATTCTTTCCAAGAAAAAATATTTAAAAGAATTAAGAAAGGTTGTTTTTCCCGGTATTCAGGGCGGTCCTTTAGAACACGTAATTGCAGCAAAGGCAATATGTTTTAAGCTTGCTATGGAAGATGAATTTAAAACATACCAAAAACAGGTTGTTGAAAATGCAAAAGTACTTTCGGCACATTTTGTAGAAAGCGGTCTTAGAATAGTTTCCGGTGGGACTGATAATCATCTCATGTTAGTTGACGTTACCCCATTGAATATCACAGGAAAAGATGCGGAAAAAGCTTTGGATATTGCAGGAATAACAGTAAATAAAAATACAATCCCATTTGATACCAATCCTCCTATGGTAAGTTCGGGAATTAGAATAGGAACACCGTCAATTACAACAAGAGGAATGAAGGAAGGGCAGATGAAGTCAATCGCCGAGCTCATAGTAAAGGCTTTAAAAAGCACAAATGATGAGCAAGCTCTATTGAAGGTTAAAGGAGAGGTTAAAGAGCTGACATCAGCATTTCCAATATATAAAGATTTAATTGAGAAATACTCGCTAAATCTTAAATAGATGTTTTCTTTAAGTGCTCTTAAATATCATAAAAAGTATAGGGCTGTTTTTATTTTAACAGCCCTGTCTTTATTTACTTTGTTTAACAGTTTCGTTTTTTCTGATATTTATTTTAAAAATACTGACTTTGAATTAGAGGTCATAAGACTTAAAGGGGAAAAGCCGGGACCGACCCTATTAATATTTGGTGGAATACACGGAGATGAGGAAGGCGGATACAGTGCTGCGGAGGTTCTTTCCGAGATTAAAATATTGAATGGTAAATTAATTATTGTACCAAGAGTAAATTTCCCCGGTATAATGCAATATAAGAGAGAAATATACGGGGATATGAATAGGAAATTTACAAAAAAAGAGTATCCTAACGATCCTGACCATAAGCTTATCGTAATTTTAAAAAAGCTCATATCAGAAGCCGACATTTTCATCAACCAGCATGACGCTTTCGGCTTTCATCGTAATAAGTATATATCCAAGGGTTATAATCCATTCAGATACGGACAATGTCTAATTGTTGATACAGGTAATATTTTTTCTCAAAAATTCAATAAAAAATTGGATATTAACGCAATAGGAAAGAGGATAATAGAGAATGTTAATAAAGAAATAAAAAACCCGAAACATCGTTTTGCATTTTGGAACCAGAATTCAATCGACATTAACACATCTTTTAAAGATATGCAAAAATCAGCTACGTACTTTGCCGTAACAAGATTTTCCATACCGGCATTTGGATTGGAAACATCAAAAAATCTACCGAATTCAGTCTTAAAGATAAAATATCAGCTCTTGGTAATAACAAAATTAATGGATGAATTCGGATTTAAATATACACTCCCAACTAATATATTTACAAAACCTGTACTCTACTGGGTTGAATTTATCAAAACTTCAAAAAAAAACACTCAATCTATTATAAGGGTTAATTCCAGTACAAATATAAGAATGGAAAAGGGTGAAAAGATAAGAGTCTCAAAGATAAAATCAAATTATAAGGTGGGCTTATCTTTTGATATTCTTGATTGGCAAGATAAGAATGATTTTAATAACGAATACACCTTTACAAAAGAACGAACGGCATTTATAAGAAAAAATCAAAAATTCATTGGAAAGGTAAGATTTAAAAAGTATAATAAAAATTCAATTCGCAAGATAACTCTAAGAATAAATAACAGTGAATTATCAATCCCTAACTGGGGACTAATAAAACTAAAAAAAACAGATAAGTTTGAAATATTATACTGCGATAATCAAAACACAAAATATAAGTTTGATATCAGAGGTTTTAATAAGGTAAAAAATAAAAAAGATGATTCTCATACATTAATATCTTATATGAATCTTATCAAAAAACATTCATTTAGAAAAGAAGGTAAAATCTATTTTGTTAAAATTTATAACAATAAGTCCATTATAGGTGGCTTTCAAATAGAATTCAATACTTAAACCTGAAATTTTCATCAGAATTGTAGCGAAATGTCATGATATTTTTGAGTACCGCTCAGTCTGATATGCATGGAGCTGATTTAAGTCTACCCCATCCAATAGCAATCTAATTCACAGCTATATATCTCAAAACTTCAGGCTCATATGAAGAGTTCTCTCTCAAGCCGCTTATACCATAAACAAAAACCATTCCTGTCCCAGTACAATATCTTTAATATATTTCTACGCTTATTGCAAAATACAAAAAAACTGCCAGAAAAAATATCAATATCCATATTCTCCGATATATAAATAGATAACCAGTTAACTGATTTTCTCATATCTGCTTTTTCTAATACAAGATATACTTTTATATCTGATAATGAATAAAACATTATACGGCTCTTATATACTCTGATTAATCGTAAAAAAGCTTCATCGCAAAAACTATTGTCAAGCTCTATTGAAACCCTTGCTTGTCACTCCTCTTGATTTAATATCCGATCTTTTTTAATTCTCATAAACTTTTACCCCCATTAATTTTTAATGGAAAGTTTTACAGAAAAATACTATTTTGAAAAGATGCAGTTTATTTAACGCTTACTTTTAAATGTGGGGGGGTTAGTAAATTGTTGATTATTTTTGCTGGATTAAATGTTATTAACGGGACTTCTACGAATAGAGATATCCAGTCAGACATTGCTCCATTCCATAAACCGGGGAGTTCTAAAACCTTTAATTTATTTCCGTCTTTTGATTTTTCAGATATAAAATAGGCATCCTTGTCAACAAAATTTTCCAAATCATATTTTATCCCCTTATAATCTTTAAAACTGCATACGATGTCAACCGGATTAAAAAACTCTGCGGAATTAAATATATCGGCTTGGACTTTATCCGATACATTTACCGAGGCACTTTCAACTATTTGTAGTGTTAGTTCACCTTTTTTTCTTACCCAAAAAGGTCCGCCACCGGGCTCACCTTCATTTTTAACCATTCCGCATATACGAATAGGTCTTGATAGTTTTCTTTTTAAAAAAGCCTCTTTTTTGTTTTTATTCAAAGATTCAAATTTTTTATCAAAGACAATATTGAGCTTTGTTTGACAGTACCGTACTATTTCCAAGAGTAGTTCCTCCGTACAGTTTATACTATCTAATATCTCACTATACTTAAAAACCTTATCCCTAATATCAATTAAATATCCGCCTAAGATTTTCTTATAATAATTTATTTCTTCTACAAGTTTCCCACTTACAATATTGTCAATATTTTTTATAAAAATAATATCTCCATCCAAATCGTTTAGGTTTTGAATCAAGGCTCCATGTCCGCCCGGTCTAAAAAGGATTTCGCCATTCTTCGTTTTGAATAATTCATTATTCTCGTTTAATGCAATAGTTTGTGTATATTTTTTTTGTTCCGAAAAGGAGATTTCAAACATATCTTGTTCAATAAGATTTTTTCTTAATGCCCTTTTTATATGATCTGAAAAAATATCATTAAATTTTGAAGAAATAGTAAAATGAATTCTTATTATATCTTTTAAACCTCTTGCATAGCTAATTCCCTCGCTAATATGTTCATCGATAGGCGTTTTCATATTTTCACCATCAAAATGAAATTTTAATACAGCCTTTGGTAAATTGGCATAGTTTAACCCGTTTGTCGTTAATAAATATTTTAATACAAGTCTTATTTTATTTTCACCAAGAACTTTTTCAAGGTCATATCCATGCTCTGTCATTATATTTTTTAAATCCGATACAAAGGCAAATTTATGTTCCTTCACTCCTCTTATAAAATCTTCAATCGCATTATCAGGTTTTGTATTTTCATTATTGTAAAAGTTTATGAGTTCTTTGAACATTCTGCTTGCTGCCCCGCTTGCAGGAACAAATTTAATGATTTTAAGTTTATGTTTATTCTCATTAAAAAGTGATGAAAAATACGCTTTGTCATCCTTTGATATTTGAATTATACCGTCATTATATGATGTCGGACGCTCTAATTTTATATATGATACACCTTGCTTAAGTTTATTAATTTGAGCAATAATCTGTTCAGGCTCTATTCCTGTTTCTCGAATGATTTGTAATTCTTTTTGATTGAATTTATAGATGTTCAAGATTAATCTCCTCAGATACATTTATTGCATTCAATATATCTTCACTCATAGAGGTATAATCCCATGAACCATATCGTCCTATTGAGTAAATATTTTTTTGTTTAAGTCCTTTTAATATATCGGGGACAAAGTTTTTCCAGTGTTTATCAAAGACAATATAAGAGACGGGGATATGTTTATTGCTTATATATTTAATCTCACTTTTTCCTTTTATTACGCCAAGGTTTTTCAAAGTTTTAAAAACAAATTCCTTATCCAACTGTGCATTATTTTCCTGCCCTATTGCAACGGTTCTTTCAAGATAGACAATAGTTTTTTTATATCCGGGATAATATCCAAACCTATAATAAGGATATTCTTTCTCAGGTAAGTAAATCCAATGAAAGCGTCTTCTTCGTTTCTCCAAAACAATATTTGAAACAAGGGTTGATATATGCCTTAGCTTTTCCATATGCTCCTTGTCGGAAATAATATTATTGGATATTTCAAGAAAATGTTTTAGAGGCATTGTATTTATAAGCGTATTATAATGATACTCTCTGTCTTTTGTATAGACAATTTTTTTATTAGTATCAACTTTAATTACGCTTTCATTATATATTATTTTATCCTTTATATCTTCTACATAATTATTTATAAAAGTTTTTAATGAATTAAGAGGATAGTAAAAGACAGGATTATATCCGATTTTTTTAAAGTGCTTTCCATTATATCCATCAATAACCTCCTGCATATTCGGAACAGGAATACTTCCCTTATCCATATTATGTGTCAATGTATTTAATGCAAGTCCATAGTATTTTGATAAAAAGGGCTTAAAAAATGTACTATACAAAGACTCTCCAAATGTATTCCTCAAGTATAATTCAAAGTTTTCAAAATTAACATTAGTTTTCTTTTTATTTTCGGTTATTTCTAATAAGATATTGTCTCTTAATTTCTTAGAGAAATATGAAAGATGAAACTGAATGGGAAAAGGAATAAACTTATTTAATACAAATACCTTGCTGTTTTTTATATACTTATTAAATTTTGAATATTTCTTGATATAAGTCCAAGCTCTTTCTTTTTCTTTAAAGTGAAAATAATGACCTCCAAAGTCAAATTTATAGCCATTATCCTCATATTGGGTTGATAAGCCACCACAATAATTATTTTTTTCAAGTATTTTAAAATTGCCTTTTAAGCTTTTCCCTGCACTCATACCCGAAATCCCAGCCCCTATTATGATAGTATCATTATGCTCAATTCTGTTCATATCGGTTATAATATTACTCCATCTTCTCGCTTGAAAGCCATAAACCAAAAATGCTAAAAAACAGTACGATGCATAACATTATAATAATTGTTACCATAAGGCTTAGGAAAAAACATACAATGGCTAATATGGTTATTATTAATTGAATGATTATTATATATATAATAGTTTGAGATGTAGATAATTTTTTTTTCTTCCTAAGTCTTAATGAAAAATGATCAGGACTTCCTAAAAAGGGAGATTTCCCCTTTAAAAGTCTTAAGATTATTACATAGGATATATCGAAAACAGGAATTGCAAGTATTATTATTGCAATTAAAAATCCAGCATCGTTGTATTTAGTATAATCAGTCATTATTGTCAATGAGCCAAGTATCATTCCTATTAACATTGAACCGGCATCACCAAGATATATCTTTGCCGGTGCCCAATTAAATTTTAAGAATGCAAGTAATGAGCCAACAAGACTTATTGACAATATGGTAATTAAAAAATTATTATTAAATAGTGATATAACGAAAATTGTTAAAGAAGCTATAATACTGATAGACGAAGATAAACCATCCATTATATCTATGATATTTATTGCATTAATAATCTATAATATCCAAATAAACGAAAAAGCACTGTTTAGCCAAGCCGGAAGAAATAAAAGATTTATAAAAATACCACTCTTAATAAGAATAAATGTTGCCATGACCTGAAACCAAAATTTAATTGCAGGTGTTAAAGCCTTAAGATCGTCAAAAAGTCCGACAATTAATAAGATTGAACCGGCAAATAGTATTCCCAATAACTCTTTATTAAATGGGATTAAAAGCCCTACGGGTGCTATAAAGGCAAAATAGACTATCACACCACCCATATAAGGGACAGGCTCTTTCTGACGTTTTAAACGACCATCCGGGAAGTCCAATATTTTATACCGATAGGCAACTTTTTTAGTTATGGGAGTACCGTATATAGTTAATAAGAAGGACAGTACAAACGATAAAATCAATATAAGTTCAGTCATTTTTTTCAACCATTTTAATCATTTCCTTTAATAAAATACGCTTTTTATACGCTTTTAAACATAAGTTTTTCATCGTTAGAATATTAATTATAATTTTTGGTGAACTTATTGTCAATATAATTACCCAAATAATATCCTTTAAAATAATAAAAGGTATATGAAGCCAGTACTTTTTTAAATTAAAATTTTTTATTAAGGTAAGATACCTGTTCTTTATCAGATGAAATTTTATATTTGAACTTCTACCCAAAGAGAGGGCAATTTTTGACAATATATTTTTTTTTAATGTACCGCTCCTATAATGATAAACAATCGAATCAGGATTAAATACTGTATTCATTCCCATTAAATTAGCTCTCCAACCTATATCAAAATCTTCCCAAAACATAAAAAAATCTTCATCATAATACTCTGTCCCAAGCTTTAATTTTCTTAGAGCCTCATGGCTAAAAACCGATGCAGCCCCACAAACTGAAAAAATTTTTCCTGTATTTAAAACCAAATCTTTTCTTTTCCTATTATATCCGATTTCTTTTGGATGAAAGGCGAGTGAATAAGTTTGTCCTGCAGAGTCCACAGTTTCTTGGTCAAATCTCAACATCAGAGGTGATAATAAATCTACATTTTTATTATCGGTAAAATACGAGACGGTATTCTTTACAAAATTTTTATCATATTTAGTATCTGCATTTGATATCAGGTATAAATCTGAATTTACTTTATCAATTCCTATATTGGCAGCCTTAGAATAACCTGAATTATAATCTAAGGGGATTAAGTCTACTTGCTTAAATTGTTTACATATACTTCTTGTATTATCTTTAGAATTATTATCAACAACTATAATACTGCCAAATTGAACAGTCTGAGCTATAAGAGAATCTATACAATTTTTGATAAACCTCTCGGAATTATAACAGATAATAATTATAGAAATTGATAACAATTATTTTCTACTATTAAAGTATCCCAATAGCTTTACCACCCTCATAAAAACCTTTTAGGATAAATTCCAAGTCTTCATCAGAATGAGTGGCAGAAAAAGAAGTTCGTATGAGTGCATCTTCAGGAGGTACTGCCGGTGCAATTACCGGATTTGTAAATATGCCAAAATCTCTTAAAAAATTCCATAGTTTAAAAGTTTTTTCCACATCACGAATAAAGACTGGTATTATAGGCGTTTCAGTATTACCCGTATGATACCCCATATCATTTAATTTCTTATTCATTGTTCTGGTAATATGCCACAGCCTTTCTCTTCTCTTCGGTTCATTTTGAATAATATCCAATGCCTTATCAGCTGCTCCAAGTGCTGCAGGAGTTATTGAAGCTGAAAAAATCAAAGATCTGGCATGATGTTTAATATACTGGATAATCTTACGGTCGCCGGCAACAAAGCCCCCAAGAGATGCAAATGATTTTGAAAAAGTTGCAGTAATTAAGTCAACCTCATCATTCATACCGAAATGTTCACTCGTACCTCTACCGTTTTTACCCATTACTCCAACTCCGTGGGCATCATCAACGATAACTCTTGCTCCGTATTTTTTCGCAAGCTTTACTATTCCCGGTACATTTGCCAAATCGCCCTCCATGCTGAAAACACCATCAACAACGATGATTTTACCCTTATCTTCGGGTAGAATTTTGAGTTTTGTCTCTAAATCCTCCATATCATTGTGCTTATATTTTACAATACGAGAGTATGCGAGTCGCACGGAATCCATTATTGAGGCATGAACCATTTTATCTATAATAATTATATCATCTCTTCCTGCAATAGCTGATACAACACCTAAATTAGTTTGAAATCCGGTTGAAAAGGTAAGAGCCTCTTCTTTGTCCATAAATTTTGCCAATTTTTTTTCAAGCTCTACATGCAAAGAGTAAGTCCCGTTTAAAAATCTTGAGCCACAGGTTGAAGAACCGTAATAATCAACTACCTCTTTTACATTATCTTTAATGATTTTATCGTCAAACAATCCTAAATAATTGTTAGAGCCAACCATGAGTATTTTTCGTCCCTTAACCCATACGTAGTTACCCTCTACCTTTTCAATCTCTGTAAAATAGGGATAAAGACCGGCCTCTTTGGCTTCATCTGCTCTTGTAAAATCATAACATTTTTTAAATATATCCATTATTTACTCCATTATAGTGTTTGAAAACAAATCAGAACAAAGTGAAAATCACTCATTTATTCTTCCTATTTGTTTTCTTTCTTCTTATATCTTTCTTCTTTTTCTTTAACTCAGATTTAAAATACGTTGAAAATGTATTAAAAGTTTTTACGGACCAATTATCCTTTTTCTCAATAGCCGTAAAAATAACCTTTCCGCTTATCTTATGTGTCCCCGGATAGGGTGCTATTACCTTAAAAGGGATTAATATTTCTTTATTCAAATTTAGAAACACATTTTTCCCCTCTTGAACTGTTTTAAACTCCAATTCAGATGCCGTAAAAAAGTTCTTTGTAAAAACAACATTTTCATCACTATCACTAAGCCTAACAACAAACTCAGGCGAGGAAGATATTCTTACCGTTGTATTAGGAATAACTTTTATTTTAAGAACGCCCTCTTTTCCAATAGTTATAACATTAGGTTCAACAGAAGCAATAATATCAATAAATGAATCATTATTGTTAGAATAAATCGGTTGTCCAAAAAACAGCAGAAAAACTGGGACTAATAGGACTGCTTTTACTGTTATCATATGTATTTATACACGATTAGAGCCTATTTGTCAATTTTTGATTTCCTCCTAAAATTTTAATCAACTTGGGTTGTGTTGGTTTTTTTATTGATAATTTATTTTAATGTCAAACTCACGCTATTTTTTTTACAAAATAAGTCAAAGATCTTCAAATTATCGAATTTTTTGCATTATATTGTTAAATATTAATAATATAATGCTTTTTGTTTACACTTCTCCTATTAAATTTAAACACAAAATAAAAACAGTTATTATTAGTGTTAGTTATATTGGACTCCATTTCAAAT
>CAYOTE010000076.1:8361-9801 GCA_964406785.1 uncultured Clostridia bacterium | reverse complement strand
CTTTGGTCTCAAGGATTCAGGAACAGGTACTCAGGGCAAATAAAATAACAAGAACTCTTTTAGATTTTTCAAGACAGAAAGGCGAAGTCCCCGTAGAATTAAGTATAAATAAAATAATTGAAGAAAGTATATCTTTGATTGACCATAAGATTAAAAAGAAAAATATAAATATAAAGACAAACTTAAATTCCACTTCATCTTTTTATGGATTTCCCACTCGACTACAACAAATGATTATAAACCTTTTAATAAATTCAAGCGATTCTGTTCAACCCAATGAAGGTAGTATTAAGATATCTACTATTGAAACAATAAAAAACATTATTATAACAATTAAGGATAATGGCGAAGGTATTGACGAAAATAACATTAAAAAAATATTTGAACCATTTTTCACCACAAAAAAAAAAGGCTCCGGTACAGGTTTGGGACTATCAATAATTTATAATATCATAAGAGAGCATTATGGGGATATTAAGGTAAATAGTATTAAAAATAAAGAAACTATTTTCTCAATTACAATTCCTAAAGTCAGTCCGTTAAGGAGAATTAAAATATGAATAGAAAACCAAAAATACATTTAGTTGATGATGAATATATAATTCACGATATAATAAAAAGACTCTTTAATACTAATGAATATGAATTAATAATTTCGGAGAACAAACATACGGCATTGGAAAATCATACACCGGATGTAGATGTTGTAATTATGGATTTGATGATTCCCGGTACATCTGGTATTGAAATATTTAAAGAATTAAAAAAGAATGATCCTGAAATAAAGGCAATTTTTTTAACGGCATTTGGTACAATTGATACAGCTATTGAAACAATTAAACTCGGTGCCTTAGATTATCTGCAAAAGCCCTTTAATAATCTTGATTTAAAACATAGAATAAACCGAATTATAAAAGAAAAAAACATAGCAATAGAAAATATTAACTTAAAAAAAGTTTTAAATAAGAGATTTAATTTTGGCAATATTATAGGAATAAGCAAGGCGTTAAAAAAAACATTGAGTACTGTTGAAAGCGTAGCCAAATCCAACTCGACAATATTAATAACAGGTGAAAGCGGAACCGGTAAGGAACTCATAGCCAAGGCAATTTTCCTTAACTCCGACAGGGCTAAGATGCCGTTTATATCCTTTAACTCAAGTAATATTCCCGAGACACTGTTTGAAAGTATGTTATTCGGACATAAAAAAGGTGCTTTTACAGGAGCCTATACAGATAAAAAAGGTGCCTTTGAAGCTGCAGACAAGGGTACAATATTTTTTGATGAAATTTCAAATATCAGCACCGAAATACAGGCGAAAATTTTAAGAGTATTGCAAGAGAAAGAAATACAACCTCTCGGTTCAAATAAGGCTTTCAAAGTTGACGTAAGAATAATTGCCGCAACAAATGTTGATTTACGAAAAAGAATTAAAACAAA
>CAYOTE010000076.1:0-8261 GCA_964406785.1 uncultured Clostridia bacterium | reverse complement strand
AATGATTTTAATACTCAAATAGAACTATACAAAAAAAAATTAATAATAAGAGCGTTAAACGAATGTAACTGGATACAAAAGAAAGCGGCTTTGTCTTTGGGACTTAAAGCAACAACCCTTTCAGAGTTAATGAAGAGGTTAGAAATAACAAAATAGGTGTATAAAATGGAAAAAAAAATTAAATTACAAAAGATTTTACAAGATGCAGGATACGACAATAGACGAAATATCAGAAAGTGGATTAATACGGGCGAAATAAGAGTTAATAATAGTGTAATTAAAGATCCTAATTATTTAATTGACCCTTCAATGGATAAAATAATCCATAATGATAAAAAAATTAATCTTAGAATAGAAAAAAAGAGATACTATATATTTTATAAACCCTACGGTGTTGTAGCCACATTATCAGATCCTGAAGGCAGAGTAACTATTGCAGAATACATTAAAAAAATCAAAGAAAGAGTTTACCCTGTAGGAAGACTTGACTTCCACTCGGAAGGACTGCTATTGCTTACAAATGACGGTGAACTCACAAACTTTATCATATCGCCAAAAAATAAGATTCCAAAGGTATATTTAATAAAGGTAAAAGGAATACCCACTAATGAACTTCAAAAAAAAATGCGAATAACCGGAGTAATAATTGACAGGGTGAGAATAAAACCTCTTCAAGTAAGTTTTGTAAAAAAAACAGGACAGGGTAATAGTTGGTTAAAGGTAACAATAATAGAAGGTAAAAAACATATTGTAAGAAAACTGTTTAAATATTCAGGGCATCCCGTTGAAAAACTAAAAAGAGTCTCAATAGGCAATATACATTTAGGAAAACTTCAAACTGGATTTTATAAAGAACTGACAAAAGATGAAATAGATAAATTTAAACAAAAATATAAATTTAATAAATAAAATATCAATCTCTATGAATAACAGATAAACTAACAAATTATCAAAAACAAAAAATGATTAACAGTAACCTTAAATTTTCATCAAAATTGTAGCGAAATCTCCAAGAAGACTATTATAACAAGTTAAGTGATTGAAACAAATGAAACATAGTTGCACTCTTTTGAAATGAAGAGGATTGAGATTAACGCAGTTAGAATAGTCTTATCGGGCATTAAAGTATGTTCTGATTAAAATTTTAGGAGTAAATCCCAATTTGACTTTTATGCTTTTAAAAAATATAATTAATAGATTAAGTAACTATTTTTAAATACTGAATATGCCGAGCTTTTTTTAGACGGTTGGAGAAAAATGTAAACATATGTCATTAAAGGTAAATATTGCAGGAATAAGAGGTATATACTCGGAGCTTAACCCTAAGATGGTGGCAAATTCAGCTCAGGCTTTTTCAACATATATGAACAAGAAAAAAATACTTATAGGTTGTGATAACAGACCATCCGGTGCATTTATTATACCTGCAATAATATCGGGCTTGCTCTCGTGTGGTTCCGATGTCATAGATTGCGGCATCGTACCAACCCCCATATTACAGTTTCTTATCAAAGAATATGACTATGCGGGAGGAATTTCTGTCTCTGCCGGACATAATATGTTTGATTGGAACTCCATTATTTTTTTAAACTCTCAAGGTGCATTCTTTAATTATCTTGAAGGCGAGGAACTTTTTAATATTTATCATTCAGGAAAATTCAATGAACAAAAATACAACGGACTCGGAAAATACAAGAAGGATAATTTACTGATAGGTAGTTATTTTAACAAACTTAAAAAAGATACCGTTAAGGGAAGAAAATTAAAATTTATCATAGACTGTTCAAACGGATTTAACTCTGATATTATTCAAAATCTATCCAAATCATTAAACATAGATTTTGTACCTATCTTTTGCGGTAAAACGTCTCAAGCCAATAAAAATCCTGAGCCGAATATCCAAAATGCAGAAATACTATCAACGGTAGTCAGAGAATCAAATAGCGACGGTGGTTTTTTATTAAATAGTGACGGAAGCAGGATACTAATCGTTGATGAAAAAGGAAAAGCACTTTCAGAAGAGTTAACATTGCCAATATTTGCCAGCATTATTCTTACCGAACAAAAGTCCAATATAATCACAAATTATTCCACCTCAAAGACAATTGATGAGGTTGCAAAAAATCATGGGGTCAAGGTTTACAGAACGGATATCGGACAATCCTATGTAATGCAAATGGTAGAAGATTTTAAAACTTTAATAGGCGGAGAGGGTAACGGCAGTATAGCTTACTCCCCCTTCTCCATGGGATTTGACAGTTTTGTTTTCATTAAATTTTTTACAGACTTTTTAAAAAAATCAGGTAAAAAAATATCTTCATTTTCCGATGAATTTGCAAATCCTAATATAGTTAAAAAAACATTTAATATAAAGGCTTATGATATATTTAATAAATTGGAAGAGATAGGTATGCTCTATCCTGATAAAGAGATAATAAAGGATGGTTTCTATGTTGAAAACGGTAATAATTGGTTATGTATCAGGTCATCAACAACTCTGTCAATGTTGCGTATCATTGGCGAGGGAAAAGATGCCGAGGAAGAAATTGCAAGAATTAGTGAAATAATAAAATGAGCAGAGTTAAGGGAATTAAAATTGGAATATCAGGAGTAAGAGGCATTGTCGGCGAGACTCTTTCAACGGACAATATAATAAATCTTTCAAGAGCATTTGCCACATTAATCGGAGGAGGAAAAATCGCAATAGGAACGGATTCCAGAGTTTCAGGCGAATTTGTAAAATCAGCCGTTATTTCCGGTCTTTTATTCTCTAAGATAACACCGGTTGACCTTGGCGTGGTATCAACCCCTACCCTTGAAATATATATAAAAGAAAAAAAACTCAGCGGAGGAATTATTATTACAGCCTCCCATAATCTCGAAGATTGGAACGGTTTGAAATTTGTAAGTGGCAAGGGAATTTTCCTCTCACCTTTTAAAATTCTTAATTTGGTGGACATATATCATCAAAGAGGATATATAATTCCAAGTACAAATGAGTTTCCATATATTTTAGACGGCAAAGAACCATTCTCGATACATACCGAAAAGATAAATAAAATTCTTGATAAAGCTTTAATAAGAAAAAAAAAGTTTAATGTCTTAATGGATACCGGAGGTGGTGTCGGCTCTTTCTTCTCGGAAAAATTCTTAAAAAGTTTTAATTGCAATGTAACAATGATAAACAATGACGTCGGAGAAAATTTTTGCAGACCGCCGGAACCCATCCCCGAAAATTTAACCGATTGTTCAAAGGCTATGAAAAAAGGGAATTTTGACATTGGATTTGCACAGGATCCTGATGGTGACAGGTTGGCAATCATAGATGAAACCGGCTCTGTTTTAAGCGGAGATTTAACCCTTGCAATACTGCTGTACAGCTATCTTCTCAATAAAAAACCGGGGACAATAGTCGTTAATCTCTCAACCTCACGATTGATTGAATTTATTGCCAATATGCTCAAGATGAAGGTATTAAAATCTCCGGTTGGAGAAATAAATGTTGTAGAGATGATGAAAAGTTCAGATGCAATTGCCGGAGGTGAGGGAAACGGAGGAATAATTATTCCCGAAGTTCACTATTGCAGAGATTCCTTTACGGGAATGGGGTTAATTTTGGATACCATGGCAAAAACAGGAAAAAAAGTCTCTGAAATTATTAAAATCTTCCCAAAATATAAAAGAGTCAGTAAAAAGATACCATTCTCTATGAGTGGGGCACAAAAAATCATCTCGGTTTTTAAAGAAGAGTATCCGGACGGAAACACGCATGACGGCATAAGAGTTGATAAGGATGATTATTGGTTTCATATACGTCCGTCAAATACCGAGCCTATATTAAGAGTTGTTGCGGAAGGTAAAGACGACAGTATATTAGAGCTGGTTAAGGAACTTGAAAAAAAGATAAGAGCTATTTAATGGATATTGATATAAATAAAATTGCAAAAAATTTTAATATTAAGGGCATTTTAAAAAGCTTTCAGACGTATGGAAACGGACATATAAATAACACCTATGTATTGGAATATGAGCAAGGAAATAATATTAATAGGTATATATTGCAAAAAATAAATAAAACGGTATTTAAAAACCCTGAAATTCTTATGGATAACATCATCATAGTTACAGAACACATCAAAAAACAATTACAAAAAAACGGGGAAACAGATATTGCAAGAAAGACGTTAAATCTTATTAAAACAGGCACAGGCAAGAATTTTTTTATTGACGAGTATGAAGATTATTGGCGAGTATATGACTATATCAGAGATGGAGAGACATATGATAATCCCTTGGATTTATCCGTACTCTTTGAGGCATCCGTATCATTTGGTAAATTCCTTAAATTGCTTAAAAACATTCCTCAAGATAGCATAAAAACAATAATACCGGATTTTCACAGCGTAAAATTAAGATTCTCACAATTTAAGACTGCCTGTAAATCAGACACCATGCTTAGGGTAAAAGCAGTAAGTAAAGAGATAGATTTTCTAATAAATATGCAAGAGCGTTTTAAAAATTTGGAAAATATTATCGACTCCAATACCCTACCCCTTAGAATTACTCATAACGACACTAAAATAAATAATGTCATAATAGACAAAAAGACAAAGAAAGGACTCGCTGTTATAGACTTGGATACGGTAATGTCAGGATTTTCCATATTTGATTTTGGCGATATTGTCAGAACATCCGTATCAGTCTGTAATGAGGATGAGAAAAACTTAGATAAGGTCTTTGCCGATTCAACGAGATTTAAAGCTATTCTTAAGGGATATTTATCCGAAACTATGGATTTTTTACAGGAAGTCGAACTTTTAAATCTTGTCAACGGAAGTATTATTATGTGTTCAATGATAGGAATGCGATTTCTTACGGACTATCTTAATGGCGATATTTATTTTAAAACACATTACACCAATCATAATCTTGATAGGTGCAGAGTACAATTTAAACTTGCAAATTCTATAATAAAAATAGAAGAACAACTCAATAAAATTGTTATGGAGGAAATCAGATGAGGTTATTATGTCTTTAAACACTGTCGATATTGGTATTATATTTGTCTTTCTCTTAGTATCTCTTATCATAGGGCTAATGGTAATGAGAAAAGCAGGCTCAAGTTCCGAAGAGTATTTTGCAGGTGGCAGAAATATGCCGTGGTGGCTTCTTGGTGTCTCAATGGTAGCAACAACTTTCTCCACCGATACACCTAATCTTGTTACCGATATTGTTAGGAATAAAGGAGTATCGGGTAATTGGGTGTGGTTTGCCTTCTTAATAACCGGCATGGTTACGGTCTTTATATATGCTAAACTGTGGAAGAGATCGAATGTTCTAACCGATATTGAATTTTATGAATTAAGATACTCGGGTAAAACAGCAACCTTTTTGAGGGGCTTTCGTGGTATTTACCTCGGAGTATTTTTCAATATTTTAATCATGGGGACGGTGTCTCTTGCAGCAATAAAGATAGGTGTTATTTTACTTGGAATTTCACCCGAAACAACTATAATAATTTCAGGTATTGTAGTTGTACTCTATAGTATGCTCGGAGGATTAAGAGGGATTTTAATCACGGACTTTTTTCAATTTATCTTCGCAATGTTCGGAGCTGTTGCCGTTGCCGTTGTCGCCGTTGATAAGGTCGGCGGACTTGATAAACTTCTGTCTAACGAGAAGGTGATTTCAAAGCTGTCAATAATGCCGGATTTTTCCGATTTCAACCTCTTAATGGCTGTGTTTATTATACCTCTTGCCGTTCAATGGTGGGCTGCATGGTATCCTGGAGCAGAACCCGGCGGAGGTGGATATATTGCTCAAAGAATGATAGCCGCAAAGGATGAAAAAAATGCAATTGGTGCTACCCTTTTATTTAATATTGTTCACTATGCAATAAGACCATGGCCGTGGATAATAGTGGCACTTGCCTCAATTATTGTCTTCCCTGATCTTCACTCCATTCAAGCTGCATTTACAAATATACCTGCCGATAAATTGGGACACGATCTTGCGTATCCGGCAATGATATCATTCTTACCTCACGGTTTATTAGGGCTTGTTGTAGCCTCATTAACAGCGGCATATATGTCAACAATATCAACACATTTGAACTGGGGCTCATCCTATATAGTCAACGATTTTTATAAGAGATTTCTAAAAAAAGAAGCATCTGAAAAAGATATGGTAAGAGTGGGACGATTATCCACCCTTGCATTGATGATAGCCTCGGGTATTTTTGCACTCTATCTTCAAAATGCATTTCAAGCATTTAAGCTCTTACTTCAGATAGGTGCAGGTACTGGATTACTTTTTATTCTCAGATGGTTTTGGTGGAGAATAAACGCTATTAGTGAAATAACAGCTATGGTCGTTTCCTTTTTTGTGGCAGTCTATTTTGAGTTAATTCATACAAAATTAGGTTTCTCCCCCCTTGAAGACTGGCAAAAGTTTTCACTTGGAGTTCTTATCACAACATGCTCATGGATAATAGCAACATTAATTACCAAACCATCGGACAAGGACACTCTTATTAAATTTTACAAATTAATAAAACCGACCGGTCCCGGATGGAAGAAATTTGCAATAGAGCATAATCTTTTACAATCGAATATATCTGGAGCAGGAGAATTACCAAGGAATCTTCTCTCTGTATTTTTAGGTTCAATCGGTGTGTATAGTCTTTTATTTTCCATAGGTTATTGGCTATATTCAAATTATACATTTGCTATTATTACCTCAATACTGTCATTAATAGTCGGATTTTCACTTTGGATAAATATTAAAAAAAGTTTTGGCATAAACAATAATGAAATTTAAAAAGACAGGTGCGAATTTATACATACCTACAAGAGGAAAACAGACAACAGAACTTTCTCATGCAAAATATCTCGGTATTGCAGCTCATCAGGACGATTTGGAAATAATAGGATTTCCCGGAATTTTAGATGCCTATAAGAGTAAAAATACGTTATTCGGAGGAGTTGTCTGCACTAACGGAGTACCTAAGTCGTCAAAAAATTTTGAACAAATAAGAAAAATTAGAAGTGAGGAGCAAAAACGGGCTTCCGATATTGGAAAGTACGGCTTTGTCCTGCAATTAGGCTACTCAAGCACTGAAATAACAGATAAAGATAATAAGGACATTGAATCTGATATTATTAAAATAGTACAAAAGACAAAGCCAAAAATAATTTACACCCATAATCCTTTTGACAAGCATAAAACTCATACGGCAGTATGCAGAGCGGTAATTAATTCCTTACGCTCATTAAAAGAGGATTATAAGCCCGAGAAACTGTACGCCTGTGAGGTTTGGAGAAATTTGGATTGGCTCGACACTAAAGACAGGGTTGAATTTGATGTCAATAATAGTGCTGAATTTGCAACAAAATTAATCGAAGTATTTGATTCTCAAATTCGCAATGAGAAAAATTATAAAAAAGCCGTAATAGCAAGAAGAACGGCAAATGCAACTTTTTCCGATGCCTATAGTAAAGATAAAACAGACCAATTAATTATAGGTTTAGACCTTACTCCCCTGATAATAGACAATACACTCAATATTAAAGATTATTTGCTTGAGATTGTTGACAGGTTCAGGGATGATATTAGAGAAAATTTAAAACAATTATTTTAATTTCGAGGAGGAAATTATGGAAATAATAATACAGGATAATAAAACAACAGCAAGTAGCTTGGCAGCAAAGGTGATAGTATCACAAATAAAACAAAAACCGAATTCAGTTCTGGGAATGGCAACGGGAAATACTCAACTCTTACTGTATAAGGAGTTAATAAGACTCTATAAAAACGGATTAGTTGACTTTTCAGAAATTACGGCATTTAACCTTGATGAGTATATAGGATTGGACCCTAATCACCCCTCATCATATCATTCATATATGTGGAATAATTTCTTTAATCATATTAATATAAAAAATCACAGAGTTCACATCCCAAACGGAATAGCACCCGATATAGACGAACATTGTAAACAGTACGAAGGGGCAATTAAAGCATCGGGAGGAATAGACTTTCAACTCTTAGGACTCGGAGCTGACGGTCATATAGGATTTAATGAACCAACCTCCTCGCTTAGTTCAAGAACAAGAATAAAAACACTTACAAAAAAAACCATCGAGGATAATGCACCACTTTTCAATAATGAAGCTGAAATGCCGAGACATGTTATCACCATGGGAGTAGGAACAATAATGGAGAGTAAAATATGTCTGCTCTTAGCCTTCGGGGAACAAAAA
>CAYOTE010000075.1:0-9863 GCA_964406785.1 uncultured Clostridia bacterium | reverse complement strand
ATTTTTTAAACGTGAGTTTTAATTTATTATTTAACCCCTCAGTAACCCCTGCAGAGATTAATTTTTTAGCCTTAAACTTTTAAACCAATTTAAGATTAACGGTTTATGTTTCCGAATTGTCTTTGCAATTTTTTTCATTGGTTCAATATTTGAATACATAACTTTTTCTGTCCACTTATCAATAAATTTACCAGCCCATGGAACTTTTTCTACAACTATCCCATAAGTAGGGCAATTAACACAACGCATTGAATATACAAAAAATATCAAAAAACCCCAAAAGGGTTGTCCCTCGCCATAATTAATCCTTTTGGAATTTGTGGTTAAAAATGATGTTTATAAGGTTAGTATCTTTTCGCTATAGGGATAATTTCTACGCTTTCCCGTTCGGTTGTCTTTCAGACCGTAAGCAATGCAACTCGATTTTTCCAACTCGCATAAGACCTAAAATTCTAATCAGAATCTACTGCAATGCCCAATATACTCATTCTAACTGCGTTAATCTCAAATAAAAGGCTGCATAGTATCATTCGTCACAATCGCTTAACTTATTATAATAAATGTTTTGGACATTTTATTACAATTTTGATGAAAATTTTAGGAATGATAGATTAATAGATTTTTTTATTATTTATGGTATGATAAGTCCTTGGTATGTTAATGATTTGTTTAGGGTTTTAGGGGGTTTATATCGAATTTACTAAAAGATTTTCAATAGTTGGAATTGTTCTCGGGCTTTTATTTGTTTTTTTATTTGTAAGTAATGAGTTTGCATTGAATACAACTCAGGATAAAATAGTAAGAATAGAAAAACAATTAATGAAGGCTAAGGATGATAATCAAGTTAAATTGTTATTAAAAATAACATTACTTTATATGTATCAAACACCGAAAAAAGCCTTATTAAGTTGTCAAAAACTGGAAAAATTGTTAAAAAATAAACCCGACTCTCAGGACAAAGTTAAGATGTTGCGATTATTTGGAGATACCTATTTAGATTTAGGGAATAATAAGAAATCGGGACAATATTTTCAAGAAGCATTATTGATGGCAAAAAAGATAAAAAGTCATGCTCAGTTGGGAAATATCTTTAATAGTATGGGAAATCTGAAATCTACTGCCGGCATGCCGGAAAAAGCTGAGGAATTATTTAAAAAATCCATGCAAATTAAGACAGAATTGAACGACAAAAAGGGGCAGGCTGATGTTCATAATAATTTGGGCAATTTGTATTGGGAAAAGGGCGAATACAAAAAATCTTTAAAACATCACAAACTTGGTCTTTCAATACGCAAGAAATTGGGAAATAAAAGAGATATTGCCGGTTCATTGAGTAATATAGGTAATGTTTATGAGCATATGGGGGATTTGAATAAGTCAATAGAATATCAGCGTGAAGCTCTGAAAGTCAGAAGAGAAATTAATGATAAAAGAGGTATATCTATCTCTCTCAATAATATGGGATTGATTTACTGGAAGTGGGCAAAATATGATGAAGCTATTAAATATTTTTTAGAGTCGGTTAAAATTGATGAAGCTTTGGGTTCCAAGCGTGGTGTCGGTATCGGCTATCATAATCTTGGATTAATAAAAGCACAGTTAAAGAAAAATGATGAAGCTTTGGTATATAGTTTGAAAGCCTTAAAAATATTTCGAGAAATAGACTTTAAAAATGCGATTGCTGCATCTTTGGACAATATAGGGCTTCTTTATAGAATGAAGGGTGATTATAAAAAATCACTCAAATATCATAATGAAGCATTAAAAATCCAATTAAATATTAAGAATAAGAGAGGATACGCCAAAGCTTATGTAAACTTGGGGCTTGTTTATAAAAAGTTGAAACAATTTTCCAAATCTGAAGAATTATTTATCAAGGCACTTAAAATACAACGGACCTTAGGTAATAAACGTAGTATTGCAAAATCGTTTACTAATTTGGCCGGCTTGAATGTATCAAGAGGGAATTATAAAAAAACTTTTTTTTATCTGAACAAGGCTATTAAACTGGCAGAGGAAGTTAAAGATAATCAATTAATATCCATTATTTACAAAGGATTCTCCGACTCATTTAGAGACAAAAAAAGGTATAAAGAGGCATATGAATATTATAAAAAATATGTAAATGTCAAAGATGAAGTTTTTAATAAGGAATCTAATGATAAAGTTGTAGAGCTGGAAAAAAAATATCTCTCTGAGAAAAAAGATAAAGAGATAATCATGCTATCCAATAATAATTTATTACTTGAAAAGGATAACCAAATTAAGAAATTAAAAATAATTCAACAAAATTTTAAAACAAAAATGTTTATTATAGGCTTTATTGCGATTTTCATTGTTTTCATATTTCTTTTATTGAAATACAGGAAACTCTTTGTATTTTGGAAAAAGAAAAATTATATATCCTCCTATAGACTGATTAACAAAATAGGTTCCGGTGGAATGGCTGTTGTGTTTAAAGCGTTTCATGTCAAAAACAAAAACAAAGTCATTGCCATAAAAATTCTTAGAGCGGATATGGATATGGATATTAATCAGAAAGATCGGTTTTTGAATGAGGCACATATATTAAAAAATATTTATCATGATAATATAGTTAAAATATTTGAAATAGGAGAACATAATAACCAATTATTTATTGCTATGGAATACATATCTGGCAACACACTATTTTATGAAATATACAATAATAGGAAACTATTAATAAAGTATAACATTGATATTATTAAACAGCTTATTAATGCTCTCACTGAAATTCATAAAAAAGGAGTAATTCATAGAGATTTGAAACCTGAAAATATTATGTTAACTGAAAAAGACGGGCGTTTTATTGTAAAACTTCTTGATTTTGGTCTTGCTAAAACACAATCTTTAAATAGTTTAACAAAAACAGGAATGGTACTTGGTACAATATATTATATGCCACCGGAACAATTATTTCATTCAGCTTTTTCTTTTGCAGGAGATATTTATTCATTGGGAATTATTTTTTACGAAATGATGACCGGAGAAAAACCTTTTCAAGGAGAAACAACAGGAGAGATAATGTTTGAAATTATGAATAAAAAGCCTGAACCAATATTACAAAAAGTACCTGATATAGACGAGAAGATAAACGAAGTGATTTTTCAAATGATAAACAAAAAGCCCCAAAACAGGCCTGATATAATTTCTCTTAAAAAATTATTTAAACAATTTAATTAAATTAGAATTAATAACTTCCCTTTATTTATGAAAAAAAAGAGATTATATACCTTATTAATATTGATAAGAGTTTAAATAAAATGATAATGCGACTTAGGTTATTTTGGCGTTGAGAAATACATTTAATAAATAATAAATAAAAAAATAAATCTTAGTCTCTTATTTGAAGAACGTCTTAAGGCAGATATTAATACAAGAATATTTTACAACAAACATAATATGTTTAATTGATTTTACTTTCTTGAGCAGGTTCCGTTTTTTGTGCTGTAGGGACAACCTTTACACATATCTGAGTTTTTTGTTTTATTTCTTAAGTTATTTACGAAGTTATAAATTGAATATATAACGGCTACCGATATTATTATGTATGTTATTATTTCTTGCAAGTCCATTTTATTCACCCATTTTTAATGAAAAAATATACTTCCGACCTGATATATTATAAAGGCAAAGAACCATGCTATTGTAGTTGAATAAGCCGCTGTAAAAATTGCCCATTTCCAGCTACCAGATTCTCTTCTTATTGCCGCAATTGCTGCAACACAAGGGAAGTATAAGAGGACAAATACCATAAAGCCAAAGGCTATTAATGGAGTAAACACCTTTTGTCCCTTCTTTTGCCCATATTTATAGGTATGGGCTTTTATTTTATTTTTTAATAATTTACTGTTTTCCGTTGCATCCATATCAGCCTGATATAGGACTCCCATGGTACTTACAACAATCTCCTTTGCCGCAATTCCGGTAATTATACTTACGCCTATTTTCCAATCAAACCCAAGTGGTTTAATTAGAGGTTCAATGAATTTGCCCAATTTACCAATGTATGAATGTTCCTGCCGTTCACTTTCTTTTTTTAATTTTAATAGGACGATTTTTTTGTTATTTGTTATATTGTTTTGACTTTTGTGTTGTTTGCTTTCAAGTTTTTTTATTTGTATGTCATAATTAACGGAGTACTTTGTTGTTCTTGGGAAATATCCTAATGTCCATATTATTATTGAAGATACTAATATAATTGTCCCCATTTTTTTTATATATTGAGAACCGTTTTCCCATGTATGTTTAAGTGTTGATTTGAACGTTGGAAATCTGTATGGTGGCAGTTCCATAACAAATGGGATATCTTTCTCTTTAAAGAGAGTTTTTTTAAATATGACTGCCATTGTTAATGCGACTATGACGCCAATAAAATATACGGTAAATAATACCGTGCCGGAATGTTGCGGAAAAAAAGCACCAATAAGAAGAATATAAACCGGAAGTCTTGCACCACATGACATAAACGGATTCACAAGCATAGTGACCATTCTGTCATTTCTACTCTCTATTGTTCTTGTTGTCATTATTGCAGGTACATTGCATCCAAAGCCCATAATTAGGGGTATAAAGGATCTACCGTGCAAACCGAACTTATGCATAATCTTGTCCATAATAAAAACGACTCTTGCCATATATCCGGTATCTTCCAATAATGAAATAAAAAAAAACAGCAAAAGTATATTTGGTAAAAAAACTATAACGCCTCCTATACCGCCTATAATACCATCAACAACGAGGTCTTTTAATATGCCTGAATGCATATATGTTGATATTGCATTAGAACATATATTTACAAAGCTTTCCAGCCATCTCATCGGGTATTCACCTACTGAGAATGTTGTCTCAAACATAATCCATATACTTAAAAGAAAAAAAGGGAATCCAAATACTTTGTTTGTTATGAATGTGTCAATTTTATCAGTTAATTCTCTTCTGTTAATGGCTCCGGGTTTGTAGGTTTCTTTGAGAGCACCTGATATAAACCCGTATTTTGCGTCTGCTATAAGGCTCTCGCTATCTTCTTTTAATGTATTTTCAAGTATATCCGTTTGTTCTTTAACTACTATATTTATTTTTTTAAAATTGGGACAATATTTGTATATTAGTTTAATTGTGTCTCTGTCTTTTTCTATTAGTTTTATTGCAAGAAATCTTGTTGATATTCTGTCTTGAAGTTCTTGGTTTTTTGAGTCTCGGATTTCATTTTGAATACTTAATATTGCTTTTTCAATATTTTTACCGTAATTGATGTGGATATGCCTTACGCTATTGTCTCTGTCTTCATATACTTCTATTGCTCTTTTGAAAACTTCTTTAATACCTTTCCCTTTTGTGCTTACTGCTGGAATAATGGGACATCCTATCATCTCACCAAGGGTTATATAGTCAAACTTATCTCCCTTTAATAATAATTCGTCGAACATATTTAATACAATTATAACCTTAATATCCATATCTATTAATTGTGTTGTTAGATATAGGTTCCTTTCAATATTGGAAGCGTCTATGACATTTATAACAATATCTGGCAGTTCATTTTGTATATGTTGCCGCACGAATAATTCCTCTGGCGAGTAGGCAGATAGAGAGTATGTACCCGGTAAATCAACAATATTAAATTTATAGCCGTCTAACTTATAGGTGGCAGTTTTTGATCCAACTGTTACGCCACTGTAATTTCCGACTCTTTCTTTAGAACCGGAGGCATAGTTAAAAAAAGTTGTTTTACCACTGTTAGGATTACCAACGAGAGCAATATTTATTTCTTTACTTTTTATTCCATTACCCAGTTTTTCGGAACCGTTTATCAGTCCTGAATAGTTATTATCTATGTCTTTAACTGTTTTTGAAATTTCGATTAATTTTGCTTCGCTTCGTCTTAACATGACACTGTATCCGAGAATACTGTATTCAATAGGGTCTAATAGGGGGGCAAACCTCGTAACGGTAATTTTTTTACCGGATATAAATCCCATTTCAATAATTCTTTTTCTAAAAGCACCCCTTCCCTTTACCTTGGTTATATAAGCGGTTTCTTTCTGTTTTAATTCAGATAATAACAATTTCGTCCTCCTTATTTGAAAAGTTAGTCAAGCCTAACATTTTTAGATTTTAATCAATTCTTTTGTAAAAGTCAATAATTTTTTTTTCTCCTTGACTTTTTTTTTAATATGGTGTAGTTTTAATGTAAGGAAAATATGGAGAGTATGGAAACTATATTTAGTAAGTCGAAAATGACAAGTAAGGGGCAACTTACCCTTCCTAAAAAAGTTAGAACTTATTTGGATGCAAAAATTGGAGATAATATAATTTTTGAATTAAAAAACGAGCAACTTATCATAAAAAAATACGAGGGCATTGAAAAATATTTTGGAACATTATCTAAATTTAGCGATAGTGAGGGAGAGCCGTTAAAAAAATGAGATTTTCCGTTGATAGTTCTTTTTTTATAGGTTTATTTACAAAGGATGAAAATATGTTGTACGTGAAAGATTTGTTTTTTAAATTGAAAGAAAAACGTGAAAAAGTATTTGTACCTGTTCAAACCATAAGTGAAGTTGTTGAAATACTTGAGACTAAATATAAATTGAGAAGGGGTACTATTGCCGAATATATTTTTGCTATATTAAGTAATTATATGTTTTATGTGGAGAAGAATGAACTTTTTTACAGAGCAATGGTTTTGTACGAGAAGTATCCCTTGATAAGTATTAAAAAAATTTTAATATCCGAAGAAACTAAGGATAAAAAAATATCAAAAATATTAACGATTGATTCAAGTTATAAATATCTTGATGTCTCAATCGTTCATAAAATATAGGGGGAATAAAATGGAAAGTAAAAAATTAAAAATGATTCTTGATGAGGGTGGATATATTGATTATCGTAATATTTTCAGGGATTTGGAATCAAAAAAATCTGAGAATATACCTTATGAAGATTTTGAAAATTATGAGTATGATTCTAAATCGGAACTTCCAGATTGGATTCAGGATAAGTGGAAAAAATATGATATGAAAAATTGGGGTAAATAATATTTTAGATTTTATACCATCGTTGAAGTGCTGAACTATTATAGTTGGTTAGTTGTTATTTAGTGTTGGTACACATTTGGTATATAAAGATGTAACCGAAGTATTGAAAATAAAAAATTGTTTGCAAACAATATGTTTGCAAAAAATAAAAAGTTGTTATTAAAAACAATTGATTTAGAAAAAAAAATCCTGTAATATTTAACATATGATTGAGAAGTGTCATATAACGTCATATAAGGAGATAATATGTTTGATAAAAAAGTATATGAAACAAGAAGAAATAATTTAAGAAAAAGGATGAATTCTGGCTTAGTGTATATGCCCGGAAATATTGATAGTCCCATGAATTATAGAGCTAATCAATTACCCTTTCGTCAAGATAGTAATTTTTTGTATTTTTTTGGTATAGACAAACCTGGATTTTCTGGATTAATTGATCTTGATGAAGGGAAAGATTATCTTTTTGGAAAGGATTTTGATATTGATGACATTATATGGATGGGGCATATGCCTACTGTTCCCGAACTTGGAAAATTAGTTGGAGCAGAAGGAATAGGCGTGAGTAATGAGCTTTCAAAAGTACTAAAGACAGCAATTAATAGAGGAAAGAAGGTGCATTATTTGCCTCCCTATAAGGCTGATACCGTTCTTGAAATTGAACGACTTTTAGGTATAAAAGCTTCTTTTGTTAATGAGTTTGTTTCAGAGGATTTAATAAGGGCAGTTGTTGAGCTTAGAAATATTAAGAGTGATTTGGAAGTTAAGGAAATTGAGAAAGCATTAGATATATCTTGTGATATGTTGAATATGATTTTGATCAATACAAAACCGGGAATTCTTGAACAGAAACTTGTCGGCAAGATGGAGGGGATTTTATCACAGACAGGAAGTCATTATTCTTTTCCTATAATTTTATCAAAGGACGGTCAAACTCTTCATAATCATAATCATAATAATGTATTAAAGGACGGTGATTTATTACTTATTGATTCAGGTGCCGAATCTCCCGAATACTATGCATCGGATATTACAAGAACCTATCCTGTAAGTGGGAAATTTACAGAGAAACAACGGGATATATATCAAATCGTTTTGGATTCGCAGGAGAAGGCTATAAGTATGATAAGAGCTGGAGTAAAAAACAAGGATATACATATTTATGCGGCTGAGGTAATTGCTTCAGGCTTAAAAGATTTGGGCTTTTTAAAGGGTAATCTTTCCGATATTGTCCAAAACGGAGCACATGCACTTTTCTTTCCTCATGGATTGGGTCATATGATGGGGCTTGACGTACACGACATGGAAGGGCTTGGCGAAAATTTTGTGGGATATGATAAGAGCATAAAAAGAAGTGATCAATTCGGACTTGCATTTTTAAGACTTGCAAAAGAACTTGAACCAGGCAATGTTCTTACCGTTGAACCCGGGATATACTTTATTCCTGACTTAATTCAAATGTGGAAAAAAGAAAACAAACTGTCTGAATTTATAAATTATTCAAAGGCTGAAGAGTACATTGGATTTGGCGGAATAAGAATTGAAGATGATATTTTGGTACAAAAAGACGGTGCAAAAGTTCTTGGTAAATTAATTCCCAAAAGTATTGAAGATATTGAAGAGGTAATGAGGACATAAATCTATCTTATTATTCAGACTTGATTTGATAGTTGATTTGATATTCTCGGGCAAATATTAGAATACTATTGTTTTTTTATATCTAATCTTTCTAGCTTTTTATGTAAGCCTCTGTATGTCATGTTTAATTCCTTGGCTGCTTTTGTTTTATTCCAATTATGTTTTTCTAAGATATTGATGATTGTTGCTTTGTTCGGTTTTTGATAGAAACCGTTTGTTTGGCTTTCGTTGTTAATATTATTATCCTCTGATTGTTTGATTTCATTAGAAAGAATATAATAGTTAATCATTTCACCCTCATCTGTGAGATTTATTATGGCTTTAATCTCATTCTCAAGTTGTCTGATATTTCCTCGCCAGAAATAATTTTGAAGTGTTTCAAATGCCTTTATTGTGTAGCCACTAATTGTTCTATTATATTTTTCACAGAATTTATTTGTAAAATAATTTATTAATACCGGAATATCTTCTTTTCTGTCTCTGAGTGGTGGTATTAATATGCTCCGGTGAACAAGACGATAATAGAAATCTTCCCTAAACTCTTTTTTTTCAATTAATTCTTTTAAATTTCTATTGGTTATTGATATAATTCTGAGATTAACTTTAATAGGAGTATTACCTCCTAATCTGTAAAATTCATTTTCTTGAAGTGCTCGCAGTAATTTTGTCTGTAAATTATAGGGCATATCTCCTATTTCATCAAGGACAAGAGTTCCACCCGAAGCAATTTCTAATTTTCCTTTTTTTAAGGCAAATGCACCGGTAAATGCACCTTTTTCATGACCGAATAATTCGGATTCCAAAAGATTTTCGGGAATTGCCGCACAATTTAATGCTATAAATTCTTTGTTTTTGCGTTTTGAATTATTATGAATTAATTTTGCAAAAAGTTCTTTTCCTGTTCCGCTTTCTCCTTCAATTAAAACAAAAATATCACTATTGGCTATTTTTACAGACTGTTTTATTAAGGTTTTCATTAAACTGTTTTCTGCAATAATATTAGTTTCGTTTATAGTCTTAGTAGTTTCTCTGATATTTTTATTATTATTTGAATATAATCTGGATAATAATTCTATCTCTTTTGTTAGATTCATAATGAATGGTTCAACGTCATTATTATTTATATTATTTATACCATTTGTATATATATATATTAGCGAAGCGTTT
>CAYOTE010000074.1:0-9884 GCA_964406785.1 uncultured Clostridia bacterium | reverse complement strand
ACCCCACAACATTGTTGTTTTAACATTATTAATAGACTCTGCAATTAAATTACCTTGATTAAAAAAAACAAAATTGCCAACGCCTTTGAGTTCAACTTTATTTTTAAATTGATAGTTTAATTTAGCAATTATCTTATTACAAACATCAACCGTATTGGCATTACTCTCCTTATATGCAACAAGACCGGCTGCAACCTTACCGTCAATACGCATCAAGCTTCTTTTATCATTATCAAAATCATAAACGACATCGGCAATATTTAATAATTTTATTCCTTTTCTGATTTTTATATTTCGTATATCCTCAATTGTTTTAAACTTTGCTCTGATTCGCAACAGGTATTTTTTTTTACCCACAAAAACATAACCGCTTGACATTGCAAAATTATCGCTCGTCAAGGTTTGCATTATTGTATTAAGATTTACATTATATGTCTTTATTTTGTCAGGGTCCAATATGATTTGTATATACTTTTCACTTAATCCAAAAAGTTCAACAT
Source organism: uncultured Clostridia bacterium (assembly GCA_964406785.1). Taxonomy (GTDB): domain Bacteria; phylum Acidobacteriota; class Aminicenantia; order UBA2199; family UBA2199; genus JAOZTV01. Next base: position 9,384 of record CAYOTE010000074.1, on the reverse strand, counting down.
TAGCCACGCCCTTTATACCCTCAATAGCCTGCTTTACATATTTATCAGCAACAAAATAAGGATCTTCGACATTCTTATCGTAAGATATACCCATATAAATTATGGGCTCTGCATTATCCCTCCTCCGCCTAATGTATATATGCTCAATCTCATCGGGAATATTAGCTCTCGTTCGCTCAATTCTATCTGAAACCTGAGAATACGCCAGATCCATATTGGTTCCCTGAGCAAATTCCATCCAGAAAAACACTCCCCTGCTGGTGGAATTGGAAAATATTCTCTTTAAGCTTTTTACGGTTTTTAACTCTCCTTCCATGGGTTTTACAATTTGCTCCTCTATTTCCTTTGGATTTGCATCTGAATACGGGACATAAACACTCAAATAAGGCATATTAAGTCCAGATGGCAATAAGTCCGTCTGTATTCTAAAGTATGCCATTAATCCGATAACAATAATTGCAATCAAAATCATTAACACCGTAACAGGTCTGTTTAAAGAAAACTTCGGCAGAATTGATTCTTTTAAATGTATATTATTTTTCATTATTATCACTTACTAAAACGATTATATACAATAGGAATTAATATAAGAGTTAAAAGAGTTGCACTCAATAAACCGGCTATAATTGAAACAGCCATCGGCATTCTTATTTCAGCACCCTCGCCAAGCCCTAAAGCCATTGGCAATAGGCCTAAGACAGTAGTTAAAGTAGTTATCAAAATAGGCCTCAACCTTATACTTCCTGCCTTTTTAATAGCTTCTATTTTCTCTACCCCCCTCTTTCTTAAAAGGTTAATATAATCAATTAAAACTATGGCATTATTAACAACAATTCCTACAAGAGTAATCATACCTATAAAAACAGTAACCCCCATAGGAATTTTTAGAAAATACAAAGTCATAAAAACACCGATAAATGCCATTGGGATTGTAAACAGTATTAGAAACGGATGTAAAAAAGATTCAAACTGTGACGCCATAACAATATATACAAGAAATACAGCAAGCAACATAGCTACAATAAGACTGTCAACCGATGTCTTCATCTCTTTATTCTGTCCTGAAAGTTCATACGTGAAATTTTGAGGCATTTTATAATTTTCAACAATTTCATAGATTTTTGATACAGCTTCATTCAAATCAATATTAGCAATATTGGCAGATATTATAGCAGACCTGTCCTGATTAACTCGTCTAATTTCATTCGGACCGTTTAAAATATTTATATTGGCAACACTACTAAGTTTTATTGGTATTGTACCACCGGGATTTATTATTAAATCTTTTAAACTTTTCGCACTGTTTCTTTGACTGTCCTTTAAAAATACTCTGACATCCACCCGTCTTTCTTTTTCCTTATATTTAGTTGCAACAAAGCCTTCAATCTTATTTTTTACGAGACTTGCTACCGAATACGCATTCATTCCGAAATGAGCTAATCTTGCCCTGTCAAATTCAATAACAAGCTCGGGAAATCCGGGTTTGATTGTTGTTTGTACATCCTTTATTCCATCTATTTTTGATATTTGTTCATATAAGTTAGAACTTACTTCTCTTAATAATGATAGATTATATCCCTTTATTACAACTTCAATAGGAGATTTCATAGTAAAAAGAACAGGTCTTGATATATTATAGTCAAGATCTGTAAATTTTTTCATTAGAGTCCTTATATTAGATATGGCAAGTTCCTCATTTTTTTGTATATCACCGGCTTTATTAATATTTACAGTTATTTTACCGATATGTTCACCAATTTCTCTTGCACTCAAATCATCCTTTGTTGTACCTGCGTAATAACTTACATTTTTTACCAATTGCAATTTGGATATTTTTTTAACCATAGTTTGTATAAGTTTGTCTGTTTTTTCAACAGGAGTCCCAACGGGAAAGGTTAAATTAACATAGATTGTCCCCTGATGAACCTCCGGAATTAATTCTTTTCCGATATTCGGAAGAACTACGAATATTGAAATCAAAAATAGAACTATCACGGCAGTCATAATTTTCATGTCGTTTTTCAGAGATAAGGACAACATTTTGGGATAAATACGATTAATAAAATCGTAGGCAATATTAAATAGTTTTACTGCAAGTTTAATAAAGGGGACAAATAGGACTAATAGGATTATGCTCACGCCCTTAATAAGTATATATCCCATAGCAAATAAAGTCATCAATGTTCTTGTAAACATAAAGAACAAGGCTTGTATGAGAAACCTGAACATAAAGTACCATACCCAATAAACACTCATATTTGAAGGTTCAACAAATTTGTCTAATGGAATTAACTTAAAAAATTTCTCCCATAATAATTTCTTATTAGAAAATCTTTTATAAACAAATGTAGAAAAGCGTTTACCTATATCCGTTATATTAGACTTTAAGATCGCATCAATAATCATTAATACCGGATATATAATTATAAAAGCAGAAGATAAAATTATAGCTAAGAACACTACCATATAATTTACTACAAGTACAAAAAGGTTTTTTATTATTTCAATTGGGATTAATATGTATGATTTAAAATTTTTATCTTTTACAAAGGTAAATGTAAAATTCAAATCTGATTTATTGTTTTTAACATTAAATTTCCTTGATGCTAACATAGGTATAAAGAAAAGTGAAACAAGTAATGAAGCCAATAAAGAGAAAACAACAGCCAAAGATAAATCTCCAAATATTTGTCCGGCAATACCCTCAACAAATACAATGGGGAAAAATACAGCTATGGTTGTAATTGTTGAAGCAATAACAGCACCTCCAACCTCCGAAACACCTCTAATAGCTGATTCTACCCATTCATCACCATCTTCTCTACATCTAAATATACTCTCCATTACTACAATGGAATTATCAACAAGCATTCCGATTCCCAAGGCTAACCCACCAAGAGACATAATATTTAAACTTACATGAAACAAATTTAGCGGTGCAAAAGCCGCAATTAATGAAAGCGGTATAGACACGGCAACAATTACAGTTGTTGAAAAATGTTGTAAAAATAAAAAGAGAATTATAATTGCAAGAACTCCGCCAAAAAGAGCTGTATTTTTTACCTCATTGATTGAATTTTCAATAAAAATTGATTGATCCGAGAGAATATGAAATGTAAGCGTCTTAGGTAATCTATAAGCCAAGAAATCCGTTTGTCTTTTTTCTCTGCGTTTTGCTTGAAAACTTTGCTTTTTATTTATTGTGTTTTTTTTGCTCTTTTTTAAATACGAAACAAACCTCTGTTGTTCTTTTGTTCCGAATAATTTTGCCTTTACCCTCTTACTTACATCAACAATATTTGAATCAGCCTCCTTATAAATGTTGAGCTCAATACTCTCGGTATTATTTACTCTTGTTATTACCTTTCGCTCTTTATGGCTGTATAGGATTTGTGTTATGTCCTTGAGTCTTACGGGAATATTATTCTTAAGAGCAATGATAATATTGCCTATTTCTTCTATTGAGCGAAACTCGTTGAGCGTTCTAACTATATACTCGGTATCACCATCTTTAATATTTCCGCCTGCAAGATTTATATTTTCTTCTCTTAGTCTTCGGGTAATATCATCAAACTTTATCTTTGTTGCAGATAGTTTTTTTTCATCAACCTTAATAAGAATTTCCTTTTCAAATCCACCCTTAACCTTGGCTGCCGCAACGCCTTCAAGACCCTCCAGCTCTCTGGCAATTTCTTCTTCAACAATTTCTCTTAGTTCGACCAAAGGAATGTCTTTAGAAGATATACCTATTCTTATTACCGGATCAAGAGATGGATCGTATCTCAAAATCATAGGTCTCTGTACCGCTTTATCAAGATATGTCTGATCAATTTTCTCACGAATTTCTTGAGCGGCTCTATCAAGATTTACATCCCAATTAAACTCAAGTATTATGTCTGATTGTTCGGGTCTTGATACCGACGTTATCGAGAGAAGATTTTTTATAAGACTTAACTCTTCCTCCAATGGTCTTGAAACCGTATTTTCAACCTCTTCCGGTGCTGCCCCTGAATACTCGGTACGAACCGTAAAACTGGGATATGAAATTTCAGGCATTAACTCCCATCTTAATTTTTTCAGACTAACAAGCCCAAAAACAGCTATCCCAATAACTATCATTAATATGGCAACCGGCTTTTTGGTTGTAAATTCAAATTTTGATTTTATTTTCATTTTTTATATTTTCCCCTATACAATGCTATACAGCATTATATTACAGGTTCAATTATCTTGACCTTTGTCTTATTCTTTAGAGAGCTTTTGCCGGCTGTTACAAGCTTATCGGATATTGAAACGCCCTTAACAACTTCAACCCTAAGCCCATCATCAAAGCCTGTCTTTATAACTTTTTTATTGGCAATATTTTTTTCATTCACAATAAATACAAATATTTTACCGCCCTCAAATACGAGTGCATCTTTTGACAGGAGAATAACATCCTTATGAACTTTTTTTACAATTTTAATATTAACAAACTGCCCGATAGAAAGAACATTATACTTATCCTTAACAATAACCGTAATTTTAAACGTACCGTTCTGAGGGTCAATTGACGGCGAAATATTTTTTATTGTGCCCTCAAGACTCTTATCCTTTGTTGTGATAATAACCGTCTGTTTTTTGAATATATTGTTTTTTTCCTGTTCCGGAATATTTACAATAGCTATTTTCTCCCTCGTATAAACAACCGAAAATGCCAATTGAGAAGTCGCTATCTTATTACCTACCTTTATGAGTCTATTTGATACAAGACCCGAAATCGGTGAGATTATCTTGGTGTATGAGAGTAAAAGTTTTTTTTGTTGCCAATCCAACTTAGCCTGTTCATAATCGAATTTAGCCTTTTCGTAAGTTTCTTTACTAATTAAAAGTCTCTTATATAATTCTTTTTTTCTTTCAAATTCCATTTCCAAACGCTCAAGACTGATTTTAGATTTTTTCTCATTTATTAAAGCCTCTCTACTATCTAACTCGGCAAGTATTGTACCTTTTTTTACATAATCACCAATATCAAACAATATCCTCTTAATTATTCCTGTTGTCATTGGATATATATCAGCTGATTTTTCAGTATCAATATTACTGGAAAAGAGCAAATACGAACTAATATCACCCTTGGTCGGAGATAAAACCTGAACCGGAATTTTATCCTCATCTTCCTTCTTTTTATCTTTTACCTTACCCTTATCATCAACCTTCTTAAGCTTTTCAACTGTCTTATCATTTGCTTTCTTCTTAGATACTTTTTCCTGTTCCACCTTTCCACAATTAGTAAGTAAAACAATAACAAATACAAAAAGTAATAAATATTTCAATTTTCTCATATAATTAATCTCCTTTTTTTAACACTTAATAAAAAAACAAAAGTATTAATATAGTAGTAACGAAGTAAATAAAAAAAAGTTTACTAAATTAATAAAATATACAACAATTCTACAATTTTGACGGGGACTTTCAATTTAAAAATTATTGACATATATATAATGCTGTGTTAATTTTTAGACCTTAGGAGTGATAATGGATAAAAGCTTAGAAGATAATGTTTTTTTAGAGGCAGGAGATGATATTAATGTTACCGAAATCATGGATAGCATCAGACAAAAAATTGCTGAAAAGATAGATTCCGGAGTATTAAAACAAAAAGAAATTGACGAAATGGAAGAAATGGAATTACTACCACTTCCTGATTTTCTTGATATTCCTAATGTTTACAAGCCTCATCTTTATCCCGGCAGTGATACTGCGTCTCAAGCAAGCACTCAAGATGATGAAAAAAACAAATTTACAGATTATGTAATTTTTACACCTGAGTCAGAGTTAGGTTTTAAAAAAAAAATATTAGGTAAAATAAGAAAAATATTTTTCCCTCTTATAAGATTTATGTCCCGACCAATATATAACGAATTAAAAAATATTACGGTTGATTTGCATAATGCCAATAAAGAATTTGCCTTTAGTAACGAAAGAAAGCTCGATATACTTCCCTCGTTAATGACTTTAACAACTCAAAGCAAAGAGTATATTAAATTATTACACAATACAATCAATAATATAATTGTTGAAAACACAAAAATGAGAATTGAAGATGAACTTCTTAAAACAAGAATAAAGGTACTTGAAGATAAACTGGAATTTTTGGAGAACAGAGAAAGAGCCTTGGAGAAAAAGGTTTATAAATAATGGAAATACATCAATTTTTAACATCGTATTCTTATGGAGATGCTATTGGAAACGAGGCCTTGGAGATAAGAAATTATTTAAGAAAGAAAGGATATAAGTCTGAAATTTTTGCTCTTTTTTATCACCCGAGATACTCCAATCAGATAATTAACTATCTTGAATATGATAAATATTCAAAAGAAAACAATGTAATAATATTTCATTTTTCAATAGGTTCTCCGGTATCAAAAAAGTTTTTAAGATTAAAGGATAAAAAAGTAATAATATATCATAATATAACTCCTCATAAATTTTTTTTGGATTATCACCGAACACTTGCTAAGGATTGCTTTAAGGGAAGAATAGAGTTAAAAAGTTTTGTAAATAAAACCAACCTTGCATTAGGCGATTCCGAGTATAATAGAAAAGAATTATTGGGTGTTGGATTTGAGAATACCGGTGTTGTTCCTCTTGTTATGAATTTTCATAAATTTGATTCCGAAATACTGCCTTCATTCAAAGAAATCTTCAATGATAATAAAATAAATATTACATATGTGGGAAGAATTATTCCGAATAAAAAAGTTGAGGATGTCATAAAATCATTTTACTTTTACCAAAAATATTTTAATACAAATGCAAGACTTTTTATTGTCGGAGAATATAGAGGTTTTGAACGATATTTTTCTGCCTTACAAAAACTAATACTTAAACTTGGGATAAAGGACATACATATATCCGGTCATGTCCCCGAGGATGAATTAATTTCATACTTTAAACTTACAGATGTCTATTTACATATGAGTGAGCATGAGGGCTTTTGTGCACCAATTCCGGAAAGTTATTATCTTAAAATCCCTGTTATTGCCTATAACGAAGGAGCTGTAAAAGAAACAATGAATAAAGGCGGGCTTCTCGTCAACAAAAAAGATTATATGAAAATAGCAGGATTAATTGATACTCTTGTTAATAATAATGACCTTAGAGAAAAAATAATTGAGTCCCAAAATATTGCACTTAATAAATATAAACAAAATAAAACCGGCAGTATTCTATTGAAGTACATTGACGAATTAATAAACAAAGATTAACACGAATAAACGTGTGAACTATTTTGTAATAAAGTCGATTACATCCAAGACAGTTAGAACAATATTATTGAGAATACAGTAGGTTTTGATTTATTTGTTTATATGTGGCTTAGAAAGCTATTTGAGTAACGATTTAATTAATTGTATGTGTTTATATGCTGATATGTTCCATGGAAAGTTTTTTATATTATCAAATCCTTTCTCAACATAATTACTGTATAGAGATGAGTTTACGAGTAAATCATTGAGCATATTTGCAACGTCTTCATAAGAGTTGGGGGCAACTTCCATACAGGAACCGTTACTAACCTCAATCAGACTGCCTCTATTTGAACAAATAACGGGAACGCCTGATGCCTGTGCCTCTAATACGGGTAAGCCAAAACCTTCATAAAATGACAAAAATAAAAATATCTTTGCCCGTCTGTATATGCCAACCAAATCTGGAAAGCTGACATTTTCCAAAAACAGTATATTTTCATTGTACAATATATCTTCCGAATTAATTAACCCCTCTTTTTTCCCTACAATTACAAGTTTAAGTTCACTCTTATATTTTTTTTTATATATATTGAAACTTTCAATAGCACCTTTTATATTCTTATGGGGTTTTATATTGCCAACATAGAGAACATATTCATCAGGCAAATTATACCGTATAGAATCTTTATCAGAAATAAAGTTTTCAATATTGATACCATTATAAATCAAATTTATTTTTTCTTGTTCCCTATAATATTTTTCAATTTCGGACATACTGAATTTTGAAACGGTTATAATTTTGTTTGACAATTTAATAGCCTTCTTCATTACAAATCCGGCATAAAGTCTCTCAATAAAACTTAATGATTTACCCAAGGCTATATGATTCAAATCATGAATTGTAGTAAGTCTTTTTCTAGCTTTTATAGGCGTTAAAGGTATATTATAATGAGGCGACCAATAAACTTTACACTTTGGGATAATAAAAGGATACCTTATTTGCTCTGAAATTGAATAAATTTTACTATTAAATTCTACTATTTTCGAAGAGAGATTATTTTTTTTAAGAAAATTATTTAACTCATTTTCATTACCCAATAACACTGTCGAAAATTCCGGTATTATAAACACTAATAATTCACACAAATACGTACCAATACCTGAAAAATTAATCATCCTCGCATCAATACATAAGTCAAACATTAGTGTCCCATACCGTATAAAATTAGAAGAACCTTATAAAAACACCACGCAAAAAAATTGCCAAAATTCATATTTTTTCTCAAAACATACTCTACACTTTTCCAACGTAAGAGTCTTCGATTTAGATTTTTTGAACTTCTGCCCTTTAAATGAATTACACATGGCTCTGCATAGTAAAAAACCTTAAATCCCATTTTATTTATACGATAACACCACTCCACATCTTCATAGTAAAGAAAAATATTTTCATCCATCATGCCGGTAGTTTCAATGACTTTTTTTTTCAACATAATAAAGGCACCGGTTACCCAATCTACATTTTTAGACTTTGAATAATCATCCTTAATAAAAGGCAATTTGTTTTTTAGAATAGATATTAAAGATACAAACGAGCTGTATGAGCTTTCAATAATATAATTACCGGATTCGTCAATATTGAATATCTTAGGTCCTAAAACATCTATATCGTTCTTACTGGTTAAATAATCATAGGCTCTGTCAATTCCGTTTTCATAAACCGATGTATCGCTGTTCAACAGTAATACAACATCGCCTGAGGCTCTTTTCATACCAATATTATTTGCCCTTGCAAAACCTAAATTTTCACTATTTTGTATTAATAAAATTGTCGAGTAGTCTCTTTTTACCATTTCACATGACTTATCTTTTGAGTTATTATCAACCACAATAATTTCAAAATCAGTTTTTTTTGTATTAGAATAAACGGACTCAATACAACTTTTCAACAACTCTTCCGTATTATAATTAACTATTATTATACTAAGCATACTTAATCTCTACACTATATTAACCCATTATTTTTTTTTGTCAAATGCTTGAAAAGATTGAATTTCCCTTAAATTCCCGTCAAAGTTGACAAAAAAAATAAATAATTATATATTTATGTTGGGTAAATAATGAACTTAGGTGAAAAATAAAGGAGCTTAGA
>CAYOTE010000073.1:5274-9892 GCA_964406785.1 uncultured Clostridia bacterium | reverse complement strand
AAAAAGTAAATAAGCAATATTATTGTGTTTGATTCCCTCTGATTTACATATTATAGGAATTTTTTGAATTAATTTATTGTAATTTTTAGTATTATTAGTTTCATCTGTTATTAAAAAGACATCATTTTTACTTTCAGGGTCTTCTATTCTATCATTTTGTTCTAATAAATACTTGCAATATGCAACGAGAAATAAATCTGCGTCTTCCTCCTCAGCTTTAAATAAAGCCGCTTCAATTAAATTTCGATCATAGTTAAAAAACTTCTCATTTCTTTTTATATAGTACTTTTGACTTAAGTCGGCAACAAAACTTATTAAAAAGCTTGTATCTTCAACACTCTTTTTTATTTTCTTTTTAAAGTCGTTATTACGATGATATTCGTTAAAAACCTTGTCTATTATTATAATCTCTTTTTTCTCAATTTTTGAAATTAAGAAATCAAATAATTTATTGTATATTACTTTACCGTTATTATAATCTTTATCAAAATAATAGTATCTGAAAAAATTAATAATACTGTTATTGTCAATTATGATTTTTAATTTCACTTAAAAACCAACCTCTTCAATATTTTTTTTACCTGAGATTTTCAAGTGTTTTCTTGCTTCACTTTCACTGATATTTCCTTGAAAATAATTGATTTTCACTATATCTTTAAATAAATTGGATTCAATAGCTCTTGGCGGTCCTCCGGGAGGTTTTTTCCCGGCTTCAAGAGCCATCTGCTTTTTTTCTTGAAATAGATTTTTTTCTCTTTCCTGTCGTCTTCTAATATTATTATTAATTTCTTCAATCTTATTTTGATAATCTGTCTGACTGATTTTGTTTTCAATTCTTAACCTTGTGTATAATGCCGTAGCACTAATAAAAGAGTTTTTATAAATATATTCAATCTCAGAATTATGAAAATTATTTTTTTTAGTAGCATAATTCAATTTATTAAAGCGTTCCTTGTGTCCATTCAATAAAAAATAAAATGCAAAATCATTACACCATTTTTCAATTTTATTTGTATTCATCGGTATTTCTTGCTCTGAAATTTCGTCCACTTCTTCAATATTTAACAGACAATGTGCAAATTCATGCATAAGTGTAAAAATTTCTCTTTTATAATATTTTTGTCTTTTTATAACAATTATATTAGGGATTATAAAAAAACCATCGAAATTTACTCTTTCATTTTTATTATGAGTTTCTAATAATTCAAAAACAAAAATATTCATTTCCTCAATAATTCTAATAAGATTTTTTAAATAAAGCCTGCTTTCTCCATAAATGTCTTTTTTTATCAATTTATTTTCAAGTAAAAATTTTCTTTTTTCTTCAAATTGCACAATCATTTCATTAGCTATAACTTCAGGATTATCATTTACAGAATATTTTTGTATTGTAATTTTATTATTATAGTTAATAGAATTACATAGATTTTGAATTGTAAATTTAAGCTTTTCATATTTATTAATCTTTTTTCTTGATTCCAAATTTAATTCAATATTAAATGCTTTTTTTCTGAAAAGAATAGAACTTTCTTTTTTATTTGGAAGAGGTCTTTTTGAGATATACCAAGAAATGCCTTGATTAAAAATACTATCAATTTTCTTTAATACATTTAATTGAATTTTTTCTTTCCCTGAAATTATATTATTTAATGTTTCAATGTCAAGTATCGGTCTAACCCTATTTTTATGTATTCTTGATATTATTTCTTCCTTTGTTATATTGTATAAATCAAGTAAATAATTAAATCTTTCTTTATTGACAACAAATGATACATTTTCTTTTTGAGCCATAATATTCACATTATAACATTAATTTATTTTTTTTTCATTTATTCCTTTCAATCTTAAAAATTTTAGGTTCTAATATTTGATAATAATTTTATTTTGTAGTACTGTATGTTTTCGATTATTAAATAAATTTTAATGAGAGATTTATATGAGCAATTAATTGTTCTAATTCTCTTAATGCTGGTTTTGCAAAATTACAGTAATTTATTATAAAAGATTTTAAACATGTTCCCTACATATTTTTCACAAAAACCAGGAGATGCGACAAATTATGGATTTACTAAGAGCTTTATGGAAGAACAGTTGTACTATCAGTTTTTTTTACTTTTTACTGAAAACGTAATACTTATAATCCATCCCTATTTTACCAGACTTAATTAATTCATGTTCTTTTTTAACAAGTCTTTCTAAATGCAATTTTCCTTTATCTGTTTTATGCCAATTAGGAATATTTAACCTACATGGTTTCAGGTTTGAAGTATAAAAAAAGGGTTGAAGGAATGTACCACCAAAGGAGTTTGATTGTTCAAGTTTAAAATTTTTTAAAAGCATCTCATCCAACTCTGCCGAACGTACCCCCTCACTAGGGTCTTGTGCACTGCTCCATAGGTCAATATATTCCTTTTGCACTACCTGCCTGCTATTTTTTACTAATTCCTGAGGTAGAGTATTCAACTCTTCATTTATAATATCAATTATATGCTGTGTAAAGACCCATTTAGAAGGTCCGACATATTCATCTACATATAAAAGACCATCCTCTGTCAGGCAATCATTTAACATTGGAAAAATTCTTTCAAAATTTTCAAAATGATGAAATGCCCCTACGTCAATTATAGTGTCAAACTTTCCTAAAGATTGATAATTAAAAGTATTTGCGTCTGCTTTAATAAATTGGTGTGGACAATTATGCTCTTTCATAAGTTTTTTAAATCGTTCCCCTTCTCCATTGGCAATATTTAGATATATAACTTCAGTAACATCTGCTTTAGTAATATGAGCCTCAGCGGCCATACCTTTTCCATCTCCAAAAGCCAATATTCTTCCAAAAGGAGTTTTCCTGTCTTGAATCTGCTTAGCATACCAACTTAATTTTGGGTTTCCGGTAACATACGTTAAAATATAATCTCTTACAATAGGGAAATTCCACCAATATTCACTGGAATCTGCAGTTTCAGTTACATCCCAGACTATCGCTGTTTTTTTTAGATTTCCCAAAAGATTCGGTGCAACTTTTTTTATAAACGTTTTTATAGTCATGCCACTCCTTATCACATAATAGTAAGACTATTTAAAAAAACCGAATTACTATTATGCTGTATATTATATCATAAATGGTTGTTACTTTTTTCATACTTAATTCCTCCTTGAAAAGCCATCATTCACACTTTTTAAAAACACCTAAACGGAGTTTTACTTTTTTACTTTATGGAATAAGTTTCATTGCGATGTTTAAAAATTATTATTGAAGAAGCCTTTATAATTTTCCAACCTGCCTTGTACCAATTTTGCCTTTTTAAATTCCCTCAAATTTTGATTTGACTTTATAAAGAATAAAAAATAATAAAATCTTTTTTGTAAACCAAAATCTTTAGATTTACGTCTTAGTAAGATGAGGTTATAGGAGACAAAATGAAAAAAAAGGTTGGAATTTTTATTATTATTTACATATCTTTTGTGTTATTACAATTCGGAGTAGTGAAAAAACGGGAATGGGAGCAGAAAACCGTAAAAGCCGTAAGGATTGTTGATAAGGTTGTAATTGACGGTAAACTCAGTGAGAAAGTGTGGAGTGGTAATGGCTTTTCTGATTTTACTCAGATTGATCCTGACGACGGAAAGAAACCAACTGAAACGACAAGAGTTTGGATTGCTTATGATGACGATGCGATTTATGTAGCTGCAAGATTATTTGATTCCGAACCTGATAAAATAATAGGATTACTTGCAAGGCGTGACGAATTTGTAGAATCAGATTATTTTTTATTTTCAATAGATCCTTATTACGATAAAAGAACTGGTTTTAAATTCGGAGTTAATCCGTCCGGTTCAGTTGTTGATTGGACATTACTTAATGATGAATGGGAAGATAAATCTTGGGATGGAGTTTGGGAGTCGAAAACAAAAATTGATAAAAAAGGATGGACCTGTGAATTAAGAATTCCGTTTGATCAACTTAGGTTTAAAAAAAGAAATGACGGGAAATATGTTTGGGGTATAAATTTTAAAAGATATATTCGTAGAAAAAATGAAATTATTATATATTCATGGATACCTAAAAATCAGAGTGGTACAGTATCAAGATTTGCAAAACTCGAAGGTATTGAAGGAATTCGACCTAAGAAACTTTTTGAAATTATTCCCTATACGGTGGGAAAAACGGAGATCGGTACTGAAAAGATTGGGAATCCGTTCAAAACTGGTAACAATTTAGCAATAAACGGAGGTGTAGATATGAAGTACGGCATTAGTAGTAGTTTAACGCTTGATTTGACAATTAATCCTGATTTTGGTCAGGTTGAAGTTGATCCAGCAAGAATAAATCTCAGTGCTGCCGAAAATTATTATTCCGAAAGAAGACCTTTTTTTATTGAAGGTGCTAATATATTTAGTTTCGGAAGAGGTGGAGCTAATAATAATGTAGGTGCTAATTGGGGTAATCCAAGCTTTTTTTATTCAAGAAGAATAGGTAGATCACCTCATGGCAATGTAAATATTGATGGTTATGTTAGATATCCTGAATGGACAACTATATTGACAGCTGCCAAAATAAGTGGCAAGATTGGCGAAGGTTGGAATATAGGATTTTTAACTGCTATGACACAAAGAG
>CAYOTE010000073.1:0-5264 GCA_964406785.1 uncultured Clostridia bacterium | reverse complement strand
CAAAGAGAATTTGCAGAGGTCTATAATGATGAGAAAAAAACTCAAATCGAAATTGAACCCTTTTCCAATTACTCTATATTAAGGATGAATAAAGAATTTAATAAAGGAAGGCAAGGATTCGGATTTATTGCAACTTCGGTAATAAGAGATTTAAAGGATGGAAGTCTATCTGATAATATAAACAAGAGTGCTCTTAGTTTTGGCGTTGACGGTTGGGCATTTCTTAATAAAAAAAAAGTTTGGGTAATAACAGGTTGGCTCGGAAATACCAACGTATTCGGGACAAAAAAGCGGATACGTGCACTACAGAATTCATACCCTCATTATCTGCAACGACCAGATACTGAACACCTCGGTATAAATAAGGACGCAACCTCGTTAAATGGATATTCCGGGAGATTTTCCTTAAACAAGCAAAGTGGTAATTTATTATTTAACGCTGCAATAGGTTTTATTTCTCCAAAATTTGATTCGAATGATTTGGGTTTTCAATGGAACGGAGATATTATTAACTGGCATATTATGACAGGTTACGCTTCTTATAAAAAATGGGGAATTCTTAAGAATTGGCAAGTTATTGCCATCACACAGAGAAATTATGATTTTGGATGGAATCTGGTCGGAGATCAGAGATTGATTCTTATTTCCAATGTAATGTTTACAAATTATTGGTCTGCTTATAGTCAGATAAGCTATAATCCCGAAGTCTTTAATAAAACTAAAACAAGAGGTGGCCCAATGATAAAATCCCTTGAATATACATGGCTAAATTGGGGAATTAATAGTGATAGACGAAAATCCTTGGTATTTTCATTTGGAGGATTTCATCTGTTATCAAGTCAAGAAAATGAGACAAATTCAATAAATGTCGGGCTTAGATGTAAGCTGGGATCTAAGTTTAATATTTCCGTTTCATCCAACTATAAAAAAAGCAAGAAATATTCGCAGTGGGTAACAAAATTGAAGGATTCTGTTAAAACAAATACCTATGGTATGAGGTATATTTTCGGTGCATTGGATCAAAAAACGATTTCCCTTTCAATAAGGCTTAACTGGATATTTTCTACAAAGCTAAGTTTACAGGCGTATCTCCAACCGTATATATCTGTAGGCTTTTACAATAATTTTAAGGAGTTGGCATATCCAAAATCTTATAATTTTATTGTTTACGGCAAGGGAGTCTCTAAAATATTGAAATCAAATAACGGTTATTCTATTACGCCTAATGACGGTGGCAAGCCTTTTTCCATTAATAATCCTGATTTCAACTATAAGTCATTAAGAGGTACGATAGTTTTCCGTTGGGAGTATATAACAGGTTCTTCCTTATATCTGGTATGGACACAAAACAGAGCCGATCATACAAATCCCGGAAATTTCAATTTTAATAGAGATTTCGCTGATATGATAAAAGCTCCGGGAGATAATATTTTTATGTTAAAATTCACTTATAGATTTAAAATATAAATTAAACTAAATATATCATAAAACAATTCTAAACTTCCGTACAAGACACAACAGTTTAGAATTGTCTCTCATATAGAGTGTTTTATGACATTGACATTGCCTTTGACGATACCTAAATTAGCTCATCTTCAAAAGCTTATATATTATATAATATAACGGTTCATTAGTTATGTATTGAGAAACCGCCTATGTCTCCTATTGCTTCCCATACATTTTCGCTAAGAGTAGGATGAATACATATTAAATCTTTAAAATCATCCGCTTTCATTTTTTTTGCTACCGCATAGGATAATAATGGTAAGAGTTCCCCAGCTTCGGCTCCGATGATATGAGCACCGATTAATACATTATTTGTATCGGCAATAATTTTTACAAGCCCCGTCTTTTCGTCAATTGCATTAGAGCGAGAACCTGCCGAATACGAAAATTTACCGATTTTTATATCAATGTTCTTTTCCTCAGCCTGCTCTTGACTCAAGCCAACAGAGGCAAATTCAGGAAATGTAAACACTGCACCGGGTACAGGATGATGTTTTATCTTTTCGCCTGTTTTTATATAATCAATAATTGCAATTGCCTGATGTGAAGCCTTATGTGCGAGTAAAGAGCCTCCAATAATATCACCGCAGGCAAATATATTATCCTCAGATGTTTTTAAATTCTCATCAACCTCAATAAAGCCTCTATCATCAAATTTAATACTCATATTATCGGAAACTATATCAACATTATTAGGTCGTCTACCAACTGCAAGAAGAACGGTATAAAACTCATCAAACCATTCTTTTTGTTCATTTTTAAACTTTAATTTTATACTGCTATTATCTTCCGATTTAACAGGCTCGGATACAGACGTTGCAGTATGAATCTTGATTTTTTGTTTCCCAAGTTCTTTTTTCAATATTTCGGAAACTTCAACATCACTACCCGGGATAATATGCTCCATTACTTCAGCAATAGTTACCTGCGATCCAAGATAGGTATAAATAACTGCCATTTCAACACCTATTGCACCTGCTCCTACAACTAACATCTTTTCCGGAATTTTTGAAAGTTCCAATGCCTTATTTGAATTTATAATTAAGTCTCCGTCCGGTTTTAAAAAAGGAAGTTCAGCAGGAACAGACCCTGTTGCAATAATTATTTTATCAGCCTTAATTTCCGTTTCTCCATTAACAAGAACCGTCTCATTATCAATAAGTTTTCCCCTTCCGTTAATCAAGTCAACGCCATTTTCTCTAAATAAGAGTTCTATACCCTTTGTCAATTTTGAAACAACTCTATCTTTTTGTTTATTTATCTTTTCAATATTTACGGACATTTCACCAAAACTTATACCGGTTTTTGCAACACTTTTTACCTGTTTAATGCTTTTAACCGTATGCAGTAAGGTCTTTGTCGGAATACATCCTCTCTGCAAACAGGTACCGCCGAGTTTATCCATCTCAACTACTGCTGTTTTCATTCCCAATTTTCCGGCTCTAATAGCTCCCTCATAACCACCCGGTCCACCACCTAAAAATAAAACATCGTATTTCATATTATAATCTCCCTTGCCCTACATAGTTATACTATTTTTTCCAAACATCTACCATTTAACATGCAATAAGTCTTTCATTTTTTTTACCGCATTTTCTAAACCAATCAAGGTGGCATTTGCAATAATGGAATGACCTATATTTAATTCTTCTATACCTGATATTGCAGCGATTTCAGATACATTTTGATAAGTAAGCCCATGCCCGGCAAGGACGGTAAAATTAAGTTTTTTAGCATAAATTACGGCTTTTTTTATCTTATCCAATTCCAATTCTCTATAACTATTATTCCAATTTTCCGCATAAGAACCCGTATTTAATTCAATGATATTTAATCCCAATCTATGACAGGCTTTTATTTGATCATTCTCAGGATCAATGAAGATAGAAACATTCAAACCGGCAGATCTTAAATTACCGGAAATCTCTCCTATTTTCTCAGCATATAAAACAACATCAAGCCCACCCTGTGTTGTAATTTCCTCAGGACTTTCAGGAACCAAGGTACACATATCCGGTTTATACTTTAAAGCTACCTTAACCATTTCCATATTAGCTGCCATTTCAACGTTTAAATGAGTTTTTATTACCCTTCTAAGAATTTCAAAATCTCTCTCTTTAATATGTCGTCTGTCCTGCCTTAAATGAATTGTAATACCATCGGCTCCTGCAAGTTCCGCAACAACTGCCGCATAAACAGGATCCGGTTCATTTGTTTTCCTAGCCTCTCTTATAGTCGCAATGTGATCAATATTTACACCTAATTTCATTTTTTAGTACTCCTTATATTCCAAGAACTCTTTGCCTTGATAATAGATTCGAATTTATCTATACTTTTATTTACTATATCATACGAGTCTGACTCAATCATCACACGAAGTTTGAGTTCCGTCCCCGAGTATCTTACAACTATCCTTGAATTATCAGCATTTTTTTCTTTAAATTCCTCAATGGCATAATTCAATTCATCCCATTTCTCAATAGGAACTTTTTCCTTCACATTATAACTCTTTAAAATCTGCGGATAAGTCTTTATTAAATTACTAACATCATTAACATCAATTTCAAAATAATTCAATGCCGATATAAAGAACAAAGCCGACAATAATCCGTCTCCGGTTTTAAAGCCTTTAATAATAATATGTCCTGACTGCTCACCACCCACTATAGCATCATACTTTAACATATCCTTATAAACATACTTATCGCCCACATCTGCTCTAATAAATTTTAGATTTTCTTCATTTAATGCCCTTTCAAGCCCAAGATTAGACATTACAGTACCTACAACAAATTGTTTATCATTCTTTTTGACATTCAAATATCTTGCTATCATTAAAAGTATATAATCACCGTCAAGAATAGCTCCTTTACTATCAACACAGATAAGCCTGTCTCCGTCACCGTCAAAGGCTATCCCAAGCTCAGCATTTTCTCGTTTAACAACTTCAATTAA
Source organism: uncultured Clostridia bacterium (assembly GCA_964406785.1). Lineage (GTDB taxonomy): Bacteria > Acidobacteriota > Aminicenantia > UBA2199 > UBA2199 > JAOZTV01. The sequence continues at coordinate 803 of CAYOTE010000073.1, read as the reverse complement.
ATTATCCGTATAAAGAGCTCCACAATTATCATTTATGTTTTTCCCGTTGGGCTCATCATTAATAAATACAATATCCTTGTAGCCTAAAAAAGACAAAACGTTTTTTGCCTCCTTGTAGAAGGCTCCATTTGCACAGTCAATAACAAGCTTCAATTGCCTACCATCTTTATTTGTAAAAGTTAAATTGTATTTTTTAACAATATTATAAATATATTCGGCATACTGCCCATTTAGAGGAAAATTGGTAATTTGACAATTATCATCCTCAAGTTTTAAATCATCTTGAATAAAATAATTTTTTTCAATTTTTTCCTCATCTTCTTTAGATATCTTTTCACCGTTACATTTAAAAAGTTTAAGACCATTATCATAATAGACATTATGTGAGGCAGTTATCATTATGCCGTAATCAAAATCCTCAGAAGACACTAAGAACGAAAGAGTCGGTGTAGGTATAACACCAACCTTATATACATCAACAAGGTTTAAAAGTCCTATATTTAAAAGTTTTTCAAGTTTTACGCCCGACACTCTCGTATCTCTTCCTATCAATATTTTTGAGCCTTTAAAAGTTTGTCCTATAGCCTTTCCAATATTTATAATAGAACTATCATCTAAGGGATATGTTCCGTATTTAGAACGGATACCATCAGTCCCGAATAATTTATTATTTTGTTTTACCCCGTTTTTGTCCATTCTTATTATTTTCCACAATCTTCTTAATATTTATTTTTCTAACAATAAGCTCTACCTCTTTACTTCCTATAATCTTAAGTACTTCATTAGGCTTTTTTATTATTAAT
>CAYOTE010000072.1:0-9969 GCA_964406785.1 uncultured Clostridia bacterium | reverse complement strand
ACAAAGTTTTCTTCAGATGGACAATCTCTTATCTACTCCACATACCTCGGTGGAAGTGGAAATGACTATGGTTCTGGCGTAGCAATTGATAGCAGTGGCTGTGCCTATATTACGGGAGATACAAAGTCCAATAATTTCCCCACCACAAACCCGTATCAGGAAACATTTGCAGGGCTCATAGATATATTCATAACAAAGTTCTCTTTAGATGGGCAATCTCTTATCTACTCTACATACCTCGGTGGAAGTAGCACTGATGAAAGTAAAGGGATAGCAATTGACAGCAGAGACTGTGTATGTATTACGGGATTTACATATTCAACTAATTTCCCTACTGCAAACCCCTATCAGGAAACAAATGCAGGGGGGAGCGATATATTTATAACAAAGTTTTATTCAGATGGACAATCTCTTGCCTACTCCACATATTTTGGTGGAAGTGATTCTGATGAAGGTTATGGTATAGCAATTGACAGCAGAGACTGTGTATGTATTACGGGATTTACATATTCAACTAATTTCCCCACTGCAAATTCGTATCAGGGGACAAAGACAGGAGGATGGCAATTCGATACATTTATAACAAAGTTCTCTTCAGATGGACAATCTCTTGTCTACTCCACATACCTTGGTGGAAGTGGTAATGACTATGGTTCTGGCGTAGCAATTGACAGCAGTGACTGTGCTTATATTACTGGATTTACAGAGTCAAATAATTTTCCCACTGCAAACTCCTACCAGGGGACAAATGCAGGCAGTCAAGATGCCTTTGTAGCTAAATTTGCTCTTCAATGGACTGTTACATCATCAGTCTCTGGAGGTCATGGGAGTGTTTCTCCTGCAAGTCAAACTATAAATGATGGTCAGCGGGCAACAATAAATATAAGTCCTAATACGGGCTACGAGATAGGAAGTATAGTAGATAACGGAAATACGATGCCTATATCTAACCCTTATTCTATTGCCAATGTCAGAGAAAATCATAGAGTGGTTGTTAGTTTTAAATTAAAAACATATACTGTTAATGCCACAGTCTCTGGAGGTCATGGAAGCGTTTTGCCTGCAAATCAAACGGTCAATTATGGTCAGAGAGCAACAATAAATATAAGTCCTAATGTGGGCTATGAGATAGAGTCAATAATAGATAATAGCGTATTAAAACAAATATCAAACCCATATAAGACAGATATAGTCAGAGAAAATCACAGCGTAGTTTTTAAATTCAAAGTTATGATATCCGCAGAGATATCGGGAGAGAGAAAAACAGAGAAAGCATGGATAATAAAAAAGTCTTACGGGAAGTTAAATATTATGGTTTCCAACCCTTCGGGAATGGATTATACTCTGATAATACAGCGAAACGCTGATAATATGGAATATATTGATATAAAAACTTTAAAATCCTTTGAGATAATCGGAGGGAATTATATGTATTATGATAAATACATTAAAAAAGGTGTTAACTACGGATACAGATTAATTATTAAAGATTTATCGGGTAAAATAATATTATACTCAAATACAATAAATTTATAAAAAGGTGGAAAATATGCGATATAAAAAGATAATAGTAATAATTTTATTTTTTATCCTGTCAACCATAGTATGGGGAAAAGGATATGTGGGAATAAACGGTAAGTTTTTATTTTCTTCTGATAGTAATTATAAGAGGATATATGGTAATAGTCAGTTTTATCCTGAGCTTGAGGTAGGGCTTGATATATACAAAGGTATAGTATTGTTCGGAAGTTATGGCTATTTTAGTCAAACTGGGAAAACTGAGGGAGAGTTAAAGGAAGATACAAAAAGCACGAAAGAGTTTTTATCGTTTGGAGCAGGTTATAAAATAGAGGCAAATGAAAAGATATATGTATTAATAAAAGTTGGTGTATCAAGGATAGACTATAAAGAAGAGTCAATGGGAGAGATTATTAAAAACAATAAGATAGGTCTATGCGGAGAAGTAAATATTATATATAATATGAGTAAGAGACTATACACAAAAATATTTATAGGCTATATGGGCGGAAAAGATAAAATAGATGATGTTGACATAAAACTCGGAGGATTTACAGCAGGGCTGGGATTGGGAATAAGATTCTAAGTTACTTCTAATGTGGTTTTGTTAGGCTCTTTTGAATACAGAGTTTGTCTTTTATTGGGCTTGCAAAAAAAATGTTATTTTGTCGATACTTGAGCATTATTAGGATATTAATAGATAGGGGACCTATTCAGCTGGTTGTGAATTAACACTTACAATATTTCAATAAAGTATTCAATGAAGCACTCCGGTAAAAGACTTAGCACTGTCACCGGAGAATATGACTGGCTCTATGGGGTCGATTTGGATTGTATAAAATTTTCTGTTTTCAAAAAGGAATCAACAGGTCTTCTCAAAGATACGGGAGTAGGATATATTCTATTTAAATATCCTATTCTCAGAAAAAATTGTGGTATCTGAGATATTCCCAAATCACTTGCAATTTCATTTTTGAATGGTAATTCTTCCAGTACCTGTGTCATAGGATGAATTGCAATGTTTTTTGTACTGGCTTTTAATAAAAATTGTTCAAAAGTTCTGCCCGTTTCTATTAATTCTTTTGGGTTAGAATTTAAAGAACTAATAACAACCCAACCACCGTGTTGTTTAAGTTGTTCTTTAACCTTTTTCAAAGTTTGCTTTTTAAAACTCTTAGAAATCACATTTTTTTCATTATAGAAAGTTCGTACAAAAAAACCTGATAATCCATTAATTTCCATACTGGCAGGTGTTATTCCATCACGCTTTTTTTTAGCCTCTTTATTTGACCATCGAATCCATTTAGAGAGTTCAATTTGAGTAGCTTTTCGATTAACTTGCGTCTCATTTGCTAAATAAGTTGCCTCATTCAAAATATTTGCATTAGTAGAACCTGTCGGATAATAGCTTGCTTTGATATTCTTAAAAAAACAACTATCAATATCAGCTTTAGATACCTCTTTGTTTAAATAATTGCTTTTTATAGTTCTTCGTTTGGCAATTGAATAAAGATTATTCTCTTTTATAGAGGATTTCGAAAATTTTCCGAAAATAACATCTGTTTCCAATGTTGATTTTGAAATAACTTCATACTCTAAATCTACTCCAAAAGAGCGTGCAGAAATAATTAAATTTTCTAAAAATGCTCCAATACTTAAATATGTTTCCCTACGCACGGGATCAACTGCCGGTAATAAGGATTCTTCTCTGATTTTTATAATAAATTCATCTTTATTATTTAATTCAACTATCCATGGTTGAGTATTATGTCCACTCGGGGCTAAAGAAGCATAAAAAAATATTTTTTGCCATAAAGTTGCGTTGCTATTATTATCTCTCCACTTATTAATAGGTAATCGAATATAGTTACTGCAGCTGGATAAAAGCATACCCATTGATGCAATAGCTGTACTTTTAATAAAATCACGTCTCTTCATTTTCATTTTAATAACCTCCTTTTGCTGTTCATTAATTATAAAATTAAAATTAAAATTATTTTTTTATCTTCCACCTTAGCATAATGCTTTTTTTGCTTTTTATCAAGCTTTTTTCGTAAAAAAATCTCAAAACATTGCTTTACATGTTAATTTATTATATAAATTATAATAGACATAAAAAGAGAAAAAAATCAAAGTGAAGGAAAAATTAGTTTTAATTAGTATCATTTATGTATTGCAGTAGATTTTGATTAAAAATTCAGGATTTTATGTATAGTTGACAATTTTATTTATTAATTTTACCATTATGCTATAAGGGGGTAAATATGGTAACGACGGCTACGGTTATAATTCAGGCAAGAATGGGTTCGACTCGGCTGCCGGGAAAGGTTTTAAAATTTATTGGAAACAAGCCCCTACTGTCTTATATCATAGAGTCATTAAAACTGTCACCTGTTATTAATGATATTATAATTGCCACAAGCAAAAATAAAGATAATGATGCTATCGAAGAGTATTGCAAAAAAAATAAAATAAAATATTTTAGAGGTTCTGAGGAAAACGTCTTGGAACGATTTCATGAAACAGCTTTGAAATATCCCGATAAATATTATTTTAGAGCAACTGCTGATAACCCCATACTTGATATTAAAAATCCCGAAGTAACTCTAAATTATTTAGCCAAAAATAATCTTGACTACGCAGCGGTAAAAAAAATGCCCATAGGAAGTATTGTAGAGTGTTTTACAAAAGAGGCTTTAAAAAAAACATACATAGAGGCAAAATCTAAGAAAGATAGGGAGCACGTTACCCTGTATATGAAGAAAAATGAAGGATTTAAGCTTGGTTATTTGGAGGCAGAACAAGAAGTAATGTTTCCCAATATGAGATTGACAGTTGATTTTCCCAAAGATTTTAAAAGAGCAGAGAAAATAATTAAAGCACTGTACAAAAATGGTATTCCGCAATTTAGAGAGATTGTTGACTTTGTAAATAAAAGTTATTGAATAAAATAGATAAGACCAATTATCGCATTTACCGAAGCATGGAATATTCGTTGAAAGTACTATCCCACAATTTCGAGGCGAAAACTGGCTGTAAATATAATGATAATTAGACAAAAAAAATGACAGAAAATTAACCCGTAATTTTTCTAATTTTACGTAATACGTATATTAAGTGCGTCTAATAAATGTAAGAGGTTAATTAACCGCTTACGGTATGCTTAGAATACCTGAACAGTTGCAATTATTTTTTTTGTATTATATCATCAAGTCAGCATTAAAATAATTTATATTATACGGAGGTTAATGTGGAATTAAAGAGGGAAAAAAAAGGTTGGAAAAGACCTGTATTATTTACCACAATATTAATTGGTATTTTTATTATAGGATTTATTATATATTTATTCTCCAATTTGAATTTAATAGTAAAAAGAGCAATAGAAAAATATGGCTCGCAAACTACTCTGACTACTGTTACTGTAAATAAAGTCAATATAAATCTGAGAAAAAGTTCATGTAAAATTACAAATTTGGCAATATCGAACCCCAGAGGGTTTGATAAACAAAAAATATTCTCTGTAAAAAACATAAGTGTAGACTTTGATATATTGTCAATCAAAAACGGTGAGATAAAACTAAAAAAAATTATTATAATAAATCCGAAAATCTTTGTGGAAATAAATAAAAAGAACAAAAATAACATGCTTGTACTAAAACATAATTTATCCGTAACATGTGCAAACTCAAACGAAAACGAAACGGATTATAAATTGCACATTAAATATCTTCTTATAAAAGAAAGCGAGATATCCGTGCTTGTTGTCCCGTTGAATAATAAATCTTATAAAACAAAATTACCTGCTTTTGAGATGCATAATCTTAGAGGTACGCCAAGCGAAATTTCAAATCAAATATTGAATAAAATAATAAAAAAAGTACAAAAGAGAATAAAAGCAAAGGGAATGGAAATCTTTAAGAGCAAAGTTAAAGAGCGTATAAACAGCGTCTTGCAAAAACAAAAAGATCAGGTTTTAGAAAAACTAAAAGATAAGATGAAATTATTATAATTCTTCAATAAAAATTGAGATTTTATACATATTTTTGTAAACTAAATCTATTTTATGTAAGTCTAAAGATTTGTAAAACATAAGGGAGGTTTTAAATGAAATTTACGAGAATTATATTGTTAATGATTATGGTATTAAGTGCTTTTTTTATACCGGAGTACGGAATTGAGAATGAAAAAGTAAAGGATGATGAAAAATTGGAATTAAAAATTGCTGCTTTAAATTCACTGCTTACAATGAATGAAGAAAGTGTTTTGCCAATTTTGGAAAAATTTTTAAAATCATCAGAGAATCCTAAATTAAGAGAAAAGGCAGTTTTTATTTTAAGCCAACAGAGTAGTAAAAAAGCCTTTAAATTATTGGTAAATATAGCAAAAAACGATTCTTCTTCAAGAATTAAAAAAAAAGCTATATTTTGGATTGGTCAGATGAATAATGCTATGAGTTACAACTCTCTTTCTGATATTTATGATAATTCTAAAGATAGTAGCGTAAAGCAAAACATCATTTTTTCATTATCACAATTAAATAATGAAAAAGCTTTTAATAAACTTGTTTTTATTGCAAAAAAAGATGAAAATCGTTATCTTAGAAAAAAAGCAATATTCTGGATTGGTCAGAGTAATAATCCTAAAGCGGGAAAGGTTCTTGAGGAGATAATAAATGAAAAATAAACTGATATTATTAACATTTTTAATCATTGTATTTAATTTTTTTATATTTGGAAATAAGCTAATTAAAGTGCCTGATTCATTAAAAGGTTTGAATTCGACTTACCAATGGGCAAAAAAGAGTGCAAAAGAGAATAAATATATAATGTATTCAGTTAAAATATTGATGAATGAGAATTCACATTATGGTTCGTGGTATAGTGATTTTGAAGATCGGATAAATCTTGGAGAACTGTTAACTGGGAAAAAATCTCAGTTTAGAAAATCAGGAAACATAACAATTAAAAATTTAGCTCGAAGGACTCTTAAATATAATAAAGATAGAGATAAGCATAGAACTTCTGAGAAGAAAGTGTTAAAAAACGTTGCCATTATATTTAGATATGAAAAAAAAATACTTTCAAAAATTTCAATTCGAACATATGACTCAATGATAGAGAGAGAAAAATATCCTATTTATTGGCTTGGATATTATAATAATAATGAAAGTATCTCTTTTTTAAAAAAACAGTTTGATTTTTTAAAAGACTCTAAACTTCAAAAACAATTAATTTCTTCAATAGCACTTCATAAAAACGAAAAATACGCAGAACCATTTCTTTTAAAAATAGTTAACAACAATTATGATGAGAGGGTGAAAGCAAATGCAATATTTTGGTTAGGTGAATATAATTCATCTGAAGTTGTCAAAACTTTAATTAAAATTGCAAAAGGCAATAATAGTAAATTAGGTAAAAAAGCAGTTTTTTCTCTTTATAGAATAAAGAATAATAGAGCTGATGATGCATTGATAGAGCTTGCAAAAAATTCAAAAAATATAAAGATAAGAAAAAATGCAATATTTTGGTTAAGTCAAAAAGCAATAAAAAAATCTGCAAAAGTTCTTGGAGATATTGCAGAAAATGCTTCTAATTTAAGTGTACAGAAAAAAGCGGTTTTTGCATTATCACAACTTCCAAAAGATTCAGGTATAGATAAACTGATAAGTATAGCGAAAACTCATAAAAGTTTTAAACTAAGAAAGATTGCCTTGTTCTGGTTAGGACAAAGTAATAATCCGAAATATTTAAAAACAATAGTTGATATTTTAAAAGATTAATTTTTATTCATGACAGGCAGATTGATTAATTTACAATCTGCTTGTCTTTTCAGTTCCATTGATATACTTTCCATAACTTTCCATAATTTTTCGAAATATTAATAATAGTTAATGATGCATGTTTGAATTAATCAATTTTAAAATCAAACTATTCAAAGAGTATAGTTCTTAAGAATTCAGATGCTTTTTTGCTTTTACTTTGTCCAATCCAAAATATTATTTTCTTTTTAAGTCTAATGTCCTTTTCATTCTTATAGAGTTTTATTAACTCAATTATACCACATTCTCCTGTTTGAGAAATTGCAAATATTGTTTTTAGTTTAAGCTTTTCATCTTTGAGTTTTTTGTAGATTTTTATCAAGCTTTTTAAGCTTTTTTTATCATTGAGCTGACCAATCCAAAAAATTGCTTCTTTAATTAAAGCATAATGATTGTTGGATAATGATATTTGAGTAAGAATAGGTAAAACTCTTTTGTCTTTTTGTTGACTTATAACGAATATAGCTTTTTTTTTTAGTTTAATGGAACAATTACTATAAATTATTTTTTTTAGTAAAGGCAAAGCTTTCTTATCATTCATTGTCAATAATGCATCAATTGCATAAAGTTTTATGTTTTCTCCGGATTTTTCCTTACTACTTTGTTCAATAACTTTTTTATATCCGTTCAGACCTCTTTTTATTAAATCTTCGGCTATTTCAATTTTTAGTATTTTCCCATCATTAATCCAATTGCTTGAAGGGTAATGCTTAATTAAAATATTAATTTTTTTAATAGCAGATTCGAGAATCTCTACCTGTAATTCTCTGTCATCTATATTATTAATGCTTTTTCTTAATGAATATGCAAGCCAGTATAAAGCATTATCGTGAAATGTTTTTATGTTTTTACAGACTATAATTTCTTCAAGTAATTTTATTGCTGTATTCCATTCTTTTTTATAGATATTTTTTTTAGCTGTATTATATTTTTGTTTAATGAATTGTTCATCGATTGATTTATTCGCATATAAGATAAAAGCAAATAAATAATAAATTATAAAGAGTATTAATGTTCTTTTTTTGTAATTCATATTACCTCCCATGTAGATCTGTTTTTTTTAAACAAATTCATTTTAAAAATCATATCATCCCCATTGAGTAAACTTTTTACATTATTAATTTTTTCTTCTTCAGTAGAGTTATTATTTATTAATTCCAATAGAATTAATTGTAAATTGTCAATTAGTAATTTCAGTTGTTTGTCATTTTTTTTATCAGCCAATCGTTTAAGTAAGTAATTTTGTAATAATAAATTTTTTAATGTTTCTTTTTTTACCGATAGGAAATCAGTATTGTTCTTATTTGTAGTTTGAAAATTTGAGTACTCGGTCAATATTGGTATTAGGTTATCAATATGATTATTTATAGTTGTATAGTATGGTGCGTTTTTATTATGAGGGAAAACCTCATTGTTTTTTTGCAATATGTGTATTTCTTGTGGAGAAAAAAGTATTTTTCCAAGAAATAAGCCGAAAAGTATCAGAATGAGTGCAGCGGTAGGTAATATAAATTTTCTATATTCAATAGATAATATAGAGGGGAAAAACTTAGTTCTTTTCTGAATCAAACGTTTGTCCATAACCGCTTTCTTTGATAGCTTATTCCAATAATTATCCCAAAATTCTTCTTTAATTTCAGGTGGTTTTTTTTTACTCATGGTGTTCAATGTCTCTCTAAACTTGTTATATTCCGTATTACATTTTTTACAAGTATTTATATGTTGGTTGAATTTTTCAAGTTTTTTCCCATGAATCTCTTCATAAAAAGCTTCACTGAATAAAAGTTTTACATCTTTACAGTTTTTCATCTAACCCCCATAAACATTTGCTTTTTATAATAATTTAGAATTTTTTGTAATTTTTTAACTGCTCTGAATTGAAGGCTTTTTACGGTACCTTCGGAAATATTTAAATATTCGGAACAACCTTTTAACTGTATTCCCTGATAATTTCTTAAAACAAATACGGCTCTTTCTCTCGGAGAGAGTTTTTCTAATGCGGTACTCAAATGTTCTTGAATTTGTTTTCCTTCAACACTTTTCTCAGGGCTTGATAAAATATTAGGATTATTGATATTATCATTAATCTTTTCAATTGCTTGCTCATCAATTATATTCTCCATGATTTTATTTGCCCCTAATTTCTTTTGGGATAAAAATGTATTTACAGTAATTCTATATAACCATGAGCTTAAAAGAGCATCACCCTTGTACTTTTCCAATGATCTAAAGAGTTTCAAAAAAACCTCCTGAGAAAGATCTTCGGCATTTTCCGTAGAGCCGGTTAAGTCATATGCTAAATAGAATATTTTCTTTTTATTCAATTCAACAATTTGACGTAAAACTTTCTTATCTCCACCAATAGCACGTTTAACAAGTTCAACATCACGAACAATATTGTCCTTCATTATTATAAGACTACCACAATTTATTAAAAGTTTACATAATTGTATTTTTTTATAAAAAATTAAGTATTATTTGGAATTTCCATAAAAATTGTCAAAAAATATTTAATACATCTATCATAACGACTTAAGTGATTAGTTTGAAATTTTCATCAAAATTGTAGCGAAATGTCCAAGAAGCCTATTATAACAAATTAAACGATTGAGCAAAATGAAGAATAGTTTAAC
>CAYOTE010000071.1:0-10016 GCA_964406785.1 uncultured Clostridia bacterium | reverse complement strand
TATGGGTATTAACGGAGCTGTATATTTTATTGAGATTTTTTATTGATAAATATGGCAAGATTTTTAATATTATTTTAATCGGAGCCGTTTTATCGTTTGCAATTGCCTCGGCAACCATTCGCCGTTTAAACCACTCGCTCTCCGACAAAACATCGTAAAGCTCAAATTTACCCTTTCCCTCATCCTCTAAATTTATCATTTTTAAAATTAAATCTTCAGTACATTGAGGATTATTTAATATTTCCTTTAATATTTTTTTATCCTTTTCTCTTATAAAATAATTCAAAAGGGAGCGAGGAGCAATTCTCATATATGTTATCTTTTCGCCAAGAGGATATCTCGGATATTTGTTTACAAATTCTATTTCAGCCCTTTTTCTTATAAAAGGATTGGTACGTCTGTTTTTTACAAGCCTTATCAAATCAATAATAAACAAAGACGGAATAATATTTAAAGCCGTTTTTACAGGGAAAAAGGGATGTTGAACCAAGGCAAATCTCATTCTATAATTACCCGCATATTCATTGTACAAACTTACCAATTCTTCCGAACCTATATGTCCGTATCTTATTCTTCTTAGAAGTTTTAATTCATTATTATCCAATTCAAATCTTATAGTAAATAATTCCGACAAAACTTAAAACCCAAAGAATAATGTTCACTGCAAAGGGAATATCCGAAAATAATATCTCCTCGGGACTCTCACCCTTGTCCATTACCAAAGACAAATAAAGATATCGAAATATTCCAAAAACGACAAAGGGAATAGTGAAATAAAGTTTATCGGTATGAAATTTCGTCTGAATTTTTGAATCAAGCACATATGTAATATACGATATGAGAGTCGTTGCCATGGTAATTGAAATAAGTTGATCTAAAAGGCTAAGATTATAATCTTTCAAAGATTTTCTCGTCTCAACAACCTTATTATCTTTTTTTAATTTATTAACCCGTATCAACTCCTGCCTTCTCTTCATCAATCCGAGAAAAGTCGTTAGAATAAAGGTTATAATTAAAATCCAGGGTGATAATTCAACACTCTTTATTACAACGCCACCAATCATAACTCTTAAAACAAATCCTATTGCAATAATTAAAACATCAAGTATTACAATTTTTTTTAAATAGAAAGAATAAAAAATATTTAATACAACATAGAATAAACTAATGTAGAAAAAATATCTATTCATCAAAAAAATTAACACAAATGAAAATATCAATAAAAAACAAACGCTTAATAATGCTACCGATATTTTTAATTTACCCGAAGCAATGGGTCTTTTTCGTTTCTTAGGATGTTGTATATCTGCCTTAACATCCACAGAATCATTAATAAGATAGATACTTCCCGTAATCAAGGAAAACAGAAAAAAAGCTATAACAGCCTGTTTTAATTCAAGGCTATTGAAAAAATGCAATGAAAATATCAGAGGAGCAAATATAAAGAGATTTTTAATCCACTGCTTGGGTCTCATCGAAATAATAATTAATTTAATCGTATTCATTTTTAAAATATTCAGCTATTATCCTTTAACATTGCACAAAAAAGAGGGACCATAATTTCATGATGACCTATAAAATAATAACCCTTTCCACCATTTTCAACCGGTCTTTTTTTTACATTTTCCATTGACCTATACTGCTTATTAAAATCAAATACGGCAGTGTAAAAATCTTTTAATTCAATACCCTGAGCCGTGCAAAAGGCTATTGCTTTTAAAAAAACCTCGGGCAAAATAACAGCCGAGCCAATATTTATAAACACTCCGCCTTGACTTATTTTGGATATTATTGAGGCTAAAAGTATAAAATCTCTTTCGGCAAGCTTTCCGGTTATTGCACCGTCAAAACTGGGATGAAAATGAATAATATCCGTACCAATTGCAGGATGGACAGTCAACGGGATATTTAACCTGTACGCATTTTGTACAATACTAAAATGATTATACTTGAAATCCGCACCCTTCATATACCTGCCTACAGACTCACCTGCACCCATACCCACTTCATACCCCTCTTTTAATGCACTATTAAGAAATAAACCCGTTTCTTCAACATTTCCGAATCTTCCATTTAATAAATTATCAGCAACGTCTTCGGATGTCTTACCCGCAAAAGCTATTTCAAAGTCATGTATCAAAAAAGCTCCGTTTACGGCAATTGCCGAGACCCATCCTCTCTCCATAAGATCTATAATAATAGGGCTTAAACCTACTTTTATAATATGTGCTCCCATACCAAGCACGATAGTTTTTCCATTTTTTCTTGCTTTTTTAACAACATCAACAAATTCAATAAGTTCCTTTGCGGCAAGAGAATCAGGTAGAGAATCTATAAATGTCGTAAATCCAGCCCCATTGGTAAAAACTTTCCCGAATGTATCTGTATTTACAAGCGATTTTCTATCATCAATAGATATGGTATTTAAGGATTTTTTGTCTAATAGAGGATACTTGGAATACGACATTAATCCTTCCTTATTATACTTGCATACTTTATAATATACTCAATTCCGCTATAAGCAGTTAAAAAGAGAGCGAAGTATAACATATACGTTCCAAAATTATAAAAATAAGAATCATACGGATTTGGAAATACTCCGCATATAATCAATGTTGAAATAGAAAATATTTGAAAAAAAGTTTTTTTTTTTGCAATAAATGAAGCTGAAAAAACCGCATCCTTTGTCAGCGAATAGTATCTGAACGAGGTTATGAAAATTTCTCTAATTATTATTATCGAAGCTACCCACGTCTCAACCGTACCTAATGACACCAACGCTATAAGTGCACCTGATATTAATAGTTTGTCCGCAAGAGGGTCTAAAAACTTGCCTAAATCCGTTATTTGGTTATATTTTCTTGCAATATAACCATCCAATAAATCAGAAAAAGACGCTATAATAAAGATAGAAAAGGCAACAATTTCCTTATTTTGCATCTCCGTCAATAAAACAACAAGAAATACAGGCACAAGTACTATTCTTAAAATTGTAATTAAATTTGCTACCGTCATAAGCTTGTCATTCTATTACTAAATCATTTTTTTTTCAAGTAATCATGCCCCTATTTCTTACCTTTAACGGTTTTCTTAATTGATTTTAAGTTATCAATATCAACTCTTAACTTTTTTATATCATCTTTAGTCATATAAAATTTAAAATTACTTTTAGAGGAGAACATCTCTACCCTACCCTCGCTCTTATCGTCTGATAAGTTTTTAGAAATATTTAATTCATATTTTTTCTTAGTTTTATCAATAAAAACGATTTTCATATAAGAGATATCATCGCTATTCTTCTTGCCTATATAGGATTCACAACGAATATTTGCGTTTTTAGAAATATACTCATCGACAGCCTTGCCATTAACATTCTTATTATCAGTCTTGCTAACCCATATCATCTCTTTATCTGTTTTAGAATCAGCTATTGTTTTTTTATTCTTATTTTTTTTGCTTACCTTCGACTCATTGACTTTATTCGTTTTATTAACCTTGACAAAATGTTCTTTTTTGCCATTTACATCTATGAGTAACTCGACAATATCAGAGCTGTTAAAAGTAAAAATATTCTTATTTATAATATCCTGTTTACTGACATTAAAACTGCTCTTATAGTCTCCTCTTGCCTGATAAATATTGTTATCATCTTTTAATTTAACAAAGGTTCGGTTGCCCGACTCGGAATTATGACCTATTATTATGTTCCTTAAATCTTTCTTATCACCCTTTGCAATTACCAATGTTCCTGTTTTTTCTCCAAGTCCGTACCTATCATACTTACCTGCCTTTGACATTAAATCGCTGATATCGGTATTAGCCAATAATTCAACCATTTTACTAACCTTTCCCTCTATAACAGGATAAGTCTCCGGTAATAAACTCCATTTTTGCTTATTAACTACAATCGTAAACTGTCCATTTGGACCCTTTACAATAATTTTTTTTATGGTCGTCTTATCTATCCGCTTTAATTCCGGCAAAGCGGTTTCTGTTTTATTACGGTCTTTTTTCAAAAGATATGCCGTCAAAACAACAATTATTATTAATAATATCAAATATTCTTTTTTAACATTTTTAAACATTTCTTCCTCCAATCAGCTTTTAAAAATTGCTTCAATCTTCTTCTTTTTTTTCTGTCTTATAATGAAAACAAAAATACCAATGATAATAAATATCAGGGGAACACCCATAATATTAAAAACCTTTATAAAATCTTTTGTTCCAAGCTTAGATTTTTCAATAGGATTAAATCGCTGTACCTTACTTCTCAATACAGCCATATCCTCCTTATTATTCAAATAATCAAATAAATTCACAAGAAACAGTGGCATTTGAGATCTCGTATTCGTTCCTGTCGGAGCTTGAAGAATTTGATCTGACAATAATTCAGAAGAACCAATAAGAAAAATCTTTCCCCTCGTGCCCTTTGCTATAAATGATTTTTCCGTTTTCAACTCCGATACTGTTTTTGTTTCAATCGGATTTTTCAATTTCTCATCTTTCTTTATCTTTTTATCATCCTTTTTAACGGGCTTCTTAGGAATATCTCTTCCTTTAAAATAACTTGAAAAACTCCCCTCGGCGATAAGGGCAAGTTCAAAATCTTTCATATCTTCCTTTTTAGCAGGAGGTACGGACATCATCAAGGTTCGTTGATTCATCGGTCCCTTTAACTCCCAAGCATTATCACTTGAGGAAAATAATTTTTTAACCCTTATATTCATATTTTTGATTATTTTTTTGTCAATTTCAATCGGTGAATTTTTAAACATTACCAATCCGGTGATATTACTCATAAATCCATTATCGTGATTGATATTCATATTTTGAACAATCGGGGCAATGTATATGGGCTGACTGCCTCTGTTTCTATCCCTGTTGACATAACAACTCTTATCTAAAACATAGGAGGTTTTTACGGTAAAGCCATAATGTTTTAATAATTTATTAATACCCGTTTCATTCGGAATACTTATGGACTGTCCTCGCTGATATTGATTCTGTTGCTTTAACTCCTTAAACCTATCCGCATAAATGGCAAGAGAATGCCCCTCCATAAGAAATTGGTCAATTTGAAACAACTCCCAATCCGTAAAGGGTTCCTTGGCACCGGCAATGATTAAGGTATCAATACCGTCGGGAATACTTCCTCTCTTTAAATCAACTAATTTTACATTATAATTTTGGTTTAATACTGCTCCCATAATTTTTAGTTCACCCGGTTTTGGTTTTATAAGATGTCTATATTCAGGTGGAAGATTAGGAGCAAGAGGTTTTGTCCCGTGACTCGATAAATATCCTATATCGTCATTAATATTTAAAACATAGGATATATTTTCTCGTGCAAATTCTTTAATTTCCTTATCAGCAGGAATATAGTATTCATTAGAAAAAGTTTTCGGATTAAATCTCGTTCCTAAAAGCTTCATCTCAATAGATTTATCCTTATACATCAAACCTAATGCGAATATTCCTTCACCGGCCTCAAGCACCTTGCCCTGCTCAAACTCTTTTTTCGGCCAAGACATTTTAAATCTATCAAATTTCTTAAGTAATTCAGTCTTACCATTTGCATTTGAAGGGTCTAAATAAACAAACTCAAGCTTTCCGTAAGCCTTTGTATTTAATTCATCAACAATGCGTTGAACACGTTCCTTCATTACATCGAAACCTTTTAATTTTAAAAGGGGAACCAAAGAATTCATTGATGAAGATTGAACCAAGACAATAGAAATTTTACCGTCCATATTTAAAAAGCTTGAAATTTTACTGTTTAATTTTTTAATTGCAGACGTAATCTTATACTCCAAATTATCAGTTGATTCTATAACAGGTAACTTTTCAACAACATCGCCATGAGTTATAACCAATCCCATATAGGCTAATAAAGATTTTTGTTCCTCTTGAGCCGCCTTATAAAGATTAATCGGATTTATCCCGTAAGCCGTAGCATCCTTTCTGTTTTTCTTGACAACCTTGCTTAACTCTCCCTGCCTTGAATCAATAGGATAGAAATGATAGTTAAAATCCTCTGAGGCATTTGCCTTATACTCATCAAGTAAATCATGAAGATAAGGCTCTATATCATTCCAAGGTGCAGGAAGATTTTTTGAGAAGAACACTTTGACCATCATCGGTTCTTTTAATGTTGACACGGCATCGATACTCGCCTTAGACAAAGAGTATAATCCGTTACTTGTTAAATCAACCTTAAAAAACAAACTTACGCTTACAATATTTATCAAAAGTATTATAATAATATAAATACCAAATTTTATATATGAATCGTAATGTGTATTTTTTCGTGTATTTTTTTTCATTTTTTCTTTTTCACTCATTTCTTTTTCTCCAAAATCATATTCGTAATGTATAGTGCAATAAAAGATACGCTAATAAAATAAATAAAATCCCTTGAATTAACAACACCCTTTGCTATATTTTCAAAATGAAATCTTGCACTCAGATGTTGAAAAAAGGAAACAAAGGTATCGGGAAGAAAAAACAATACGTAGTCTATTATAAAGGTTAACGAAAAACATATTGCCATACCTATTATAAATGCAATTACCTGATCCTTTGTCAACGACGATGCCATTATCCCTATTGCACTAAAACTGCCACCCAAAACTATGGCACCGAGATACCCCCCAATAAGCGGTCCTATATCTAACTTTCCAAGAAAAGATATGGATATGGCATATACGAGAGTTGGCGATAACATTACGGCAATAAATGATAATGAGGCAAGAAATTTTCCTAATATCACATCCGAATTTTTCACGGGCATCGTTATAAGTAATTCATAACTGCCAACACTTAACTCCTCCGAAAAGAGCCTCATTGTAATAGCCGGAATTATAAAGGTAAACATTATAGGCAAAAGTGCAAATAATTTTGTCATACTGACATGCCCCTCAAGGAAAAAGGTTGAAAAGAAAAACCAACCGACTATCAATAAAAATATTGAAATAACTATATAAGCAATGGGAGATACAAAATACGCATTAAACTCCCTCTTAAAAATATTTAAAGTGTTTCTCATTTTTAATTATCCTCCGAATTCTTTGCTGTTAAAATTTTAAAAGCATCTTCAAGGGTATTGCTATTTGTACGTTTTTTAATCTCGTCAGCAGTACCGTTTATTACTAATTTCCCCTTATTGATTATTATTATTCTGTCGCATGTAGCCTCAGCTTCACTAAGGATATGAGTTGAGTACACAATCGTCTTCTCCTTCCCTATTCTTTTTATTATCTCTCTTGTCTCGGCTATTTGATTTGGGTCAAGTCCCGATGTCGGCTCATCAAGTACAAGAATTTCAGGATTACCCATCAAAGAATGTGCTATGCCTACTCTTTGCCTATAGCCCTTTGAAAGTTCATCTATCCTCATATGCATAACCTCGTTTAGGCTACAGAGTTCAGATAATTCTTTGATATGTGAAAGTTTATCCTCCTTAGGAACCTCTCTTATATCCGCTATATAGTTGAGATATTCATAAACCAACATACTCCTGTAAAGAGGTGCAGATTCAGGCAGATAACCTATCATTTGTTTTATTTCCAATAAATTATCTTTAATATCAAGTTCTTTTACTTTGATTGTACCGCTCGTGGGTTCTAAAAAACCCGTAAGAATTCTGTAGGTCGTAGATTTTCCCGCTCCATTTGGACCTAATAAACCGAGAATTTCTCCTTTTTTGATTTCAAAGCTAAGATTATCCAAGGCAAGATTTTCGCCATAATACTTTGTAAGATTCTCTACTCGTATCACATTTACCTCCGTTATTGTAAATTAATTATGAGTCATTATATCAAATTTTTGCCTAAAAGTTTAGTAACTCACCATGAATTTTTTAAAAAAATTTGACATTCATTTATAGAAAAGTTATAGTCCAAGTTAATAAATTATGTATAATGATATGAACGAAATAATAGAAAATTATCTGACTATCGGTTCTGATTACGGACCGGTTGAATTTAAAGAGAAAGGCTCAAGATTTATCTCTTATGCAATTCCAATTAATTCAGTCGAAGAATGCAATAAAAGACTGTCAATACTTAGAAAAAAATACTACGACTGTACTCATATATGTTCTGCATACATTATCGGAGAGGGTAAAGAAGATATTTTCAGATATAACGACGACGGAGAACCTTCGGGAACGGCAGGTTTACCCATTTATTCCGAAATTAAGGGAGCAAAGCTATTCAATATCTTGATACCCGTTATCAGGTATTACGGCGGGACAAAACTCGGAACAGGCGGATTGATTAGAGCATACGGTAATGCGGCAAAGTTTATAATACAAATAATCAAACCTGTTAAATTCCATATAAAAAAAACGTTTAAGATTCAATTTAAGTATAATTTCACAGGAGATGTAATGAATATATGTGAGAAAAATAAAATAGTTATTATCAAGCAAGAATATATGCAGAATGAGATTGAATTTATAATTGATGTACCCATTGGACAGGTTGACACTATAAATAAAATATTAATAAATAAAAGCGGGGGAAAGGTAGAGCTTTTACCAACAGATTAAGATGAATAAAAGAACAAAAGGTCTTAAAATTTCGTTATATATTTATTATGTATAAAATGAGGAGCTTAGGATGAACCCTATTAGAAAACTTTTAGGTCTATTGACAATAATCTTTATTGCATTACCCGTACTATTTGCAATCATTATTGCGGTTGGAGCTACAAAAGCAATTGTTTCGCCGGAAATTTTATCGGATATTCCACAAGATATTGTAAAAAATCTCCCTAAGGCCGTTGACGAAATCTATGTTGAATTAAAAGATAGTGACCTTGGCAAAACAGATATGGGAAATAATACCAAACTATGGCTTAAGGCAATACTCAAGTTAAAAACAACACCTAAGGTGATTATTGAAAGCTCGGGTATATCAAAGTGGTTAGAGCAAGAACTTGCGGTTTCCCTACAACATATGGGTGATATATTAAGGAGCGAAGCAGAGCCTGAAACAGTTAAACTTAACCTTAGAAGCCTAAAGACAGCTTTGACATCAGCTACTATGGTTAAATACTGCAAAGAATTAATAGCACAGCTTCCACCCTGTACGGAAATCGAAATTGAAGAATGGAAAAAATTAACGGTTAAGATAAAAGGTATTGATTCAATACCTGCATGTAAACCCGATAATATTGAAATAACAGATACACTTGTTAAAAATTTCCTTGAGCTCTTAGTTGAAAACACACCCGATAAAGTTGAACTATTTAAGATAAACGATAAACTGCCTTACGGACTTGATATTATAAAATTTGTAAGCTCAATCGCTTACGCATTATTTTTAATACCTGTAATTTTTATAATAATAGGCTCGGCAATAGGTGCAACATCCAAGAAAAATTTTTTTAAATGGAGTGGCTATACTACTATATCAGGAGGCTTATCGGCATTAAGTTTTTCCTCATTAATAATAAATATTGTTCCTTTATCCAAATTTACAATAAATTTTGGACATAGCGGTATAATTATTTCAGAACACTTCGAGAGTATTCTCTTACAAAAAACTTGCTTATTTTCAGATTTGATTTTAGACAAATTATTTACTCCAATTTCAGAATTGGGAGGAACAGTCGCAATAATAGGACTTCTACTCGTAGGCGTTTCCTACCTTGTCGAGCCAAAAGAAACAAAATAAAAGAGTCTGTACAATAATTTGTGGGTAAATTTCCGAGATTTTATAAAAATTGTAGTTTAAAGTTATTGATACAAAAAGACAAGACCGTTTTCTAAAATTATGAAGAAAAATCCAAAATGATTGTAAAAATCAACACTTTTTCGTACGAATAAATGTAAAAACAATCCGTAAACCTGAAATTCTCTCCAAAGTAAACACAAAAAGAGAAGAGAAAAAAACAAAAAAATAAAGATAAAACAACTACTATACCGCAGGATGCTATAGTGAATATATTATAATTAAATGGTAATGCCAAAAGTTCTATGAAAGAAAATGAAGGCATTAAGGAGATTAATA
>CAYOTE010000070.1:0-10030 GCA_964406785.1 uncultured Clostridia bacterium | reverse complement strand
ACCCACATTATACATAAAAAAAACAAAATATCAAGCTTTCGTGTCTGGCACGAAAAGTTGAGTTGTGTCTGGCACGAAAAGTTTCTGAGTTTCTGAGTTTCTGTGTGTGAATGAATGAAGACTCATAAAATCTGAGTTTAGGAATCCTTATTTCTTGGATTTTAAAATCAGGAGTTTTAATTTTCCTTTAAAATCTTCCATCTTTCTATACTTCAAATTGGTATATAATCTTATCTGATCATCGTAATTAGGACTCATAAAATGCCCGCTCTGTCCCGATGAATTTATCATAACAGAATTTGAAAAGTTTGCAAAATCAATTATCATCCGAAAGGTTGCCATATTCGATACTGTAAAGGAATTACCTGAAAAATTCGCTGCCAAGACACAATCTTCTCCGCCTGCCATAAAGTACGGTCCCCTATTAAGCAATGTTTTTAGAATTGCAACCGAGCCAAGCGGATGTTTATAGTATATTTTATGAATATTACTCCAAGTTTGTTCATTTTTACCATTTTTTGTATAAATATTATAGGTATCAATGAGACTCTTCTTTACAATATCGTATAATTTTTCTTTTTGTGCAGTTGTCTTATCGTCAATAATTGATTGAAATTCATCCGTATATTCTTTTTTTGGATAATTGGTTATTCTATAAAACCAAGATCTTGAAATAAGCCACTTGTATTTTTTATCTTTTAATTCGTCCTTGAATAAATTCTCCGTAAAAATACGTTGGAATTTATAAAACAGATATGGTTCAATACCCTTATTTACACGACAATCCCAATTTTTTAATTTATTAAAGACAAAGTTTGCCCCCTTATCGTCAAATTTAAGCTTTTTAATAGTGGATATAAGATACTCTGCATTTTTAAGGTAAGTATCCGTTTGTATTTCTTTTACATAATCAAGACTTATTTTATCCTTTTTACCTATCAACTCATTAATTCTGTCAGCCCTAAATGAGGGGAACCGGCTTACAGAGAAAACAGGTAATTTTGTGTTTTCAATTACCATATTATTTGCAGTTGCAATATATCCCTTTATAGGATTTATTAAAAAGGGCTTTTTACTCTCATCGATAAAGCCATCCCAAGATTCTTCACTCCTTGTAACTTTCACGGGAACGCTTCCATCTCCCTTTCTTCTCTTTGGAATAAATCCCGTAGGATAATAACCTATTGTCCCCAAGGTATCGGCAAAAACAACATTTTGACCGGGCGATGAAAACTGTTTCAACGAAGCAAGAAAATCAATAATGGTTTTTGAATAATTCATATTATAAAAGGCATTTAAAACGGTAGATTTATAGAGCATAATTGAATGTCTAACAAATAATTTACCGTCCTCCTCAAAAACAGGTCCGAGTTTTGACATCTTTATTTCATGAATATAATCTTTTTCACCCTTAATTTTTATGTTTTTTTTCAATATCTTAAATCGTTCCCAATTCCCATCTAATTTATACTTTGTTTTTCCCTTATCGGTTTCGAGAATGAAATAATCAATTACATCTGTTCCGACATTTGTAAATCCCCAACCAATATTTTTATTTCGTCCTATAACAACAAAAGGTAGTCCGGCAATAGTATTTCCCGATAGAACAATATCACCGTCAGTAGCATAAATTTGATAAAAGTATGAGGGAAAGACAACTGAAAGATGCGGGTCATTTGCAAGTATGGGTAAACCTGTTGCTGTTCTCTTGCCCGAAATAACCCAATTATTACTTCCCACTCCGTTGTCAAACTGCTCTCTCTCGTTATCTGAGAAATATGAGAGTGAGCCGTTTTTATTAAATGATTTATACTCATCTTCATTTATAATGGTAGTTCCGAATGTTCCGTAAATTAAATTAAAAATTATATCATTACTCATATTTCTAATAATTCTATAATTATTTAATTCATGCCCTGAGCTTGCTAAGATATTTTCCATATTCTTAAATATACATAAGACATCCTTTACCTTCCAATTCTCGGGTTTATATCCCAATATTTTAAACTCGGGAGGTAGTGTCTCATTGTGAATAAAATAATTAACACCCTTGCAATAATTATTAATAACATTTGAAATCTTATCCGGCAAACCGTCCTTCAAGCTCCTTTCTATAGACTCTTCAACCATTAAATCCTTATATTTCTTATCAATGTTAAGAGTCCTCTTACCCATTACCTCAGATAATCTTCCGGTTGCAAGCCTTCTTATCATATCCATTTGAAAGAGCCTGGCCGACGCATGAACATAACCAATGGCAAAGAACATATCGTCTTCGCTCTTGGCATCTATTTTAGGTACCCCAAATTCATTTCTGCTGATAAGCACATTGTTTTTAATACCTTTTACATTTATCTCACCGCTTGTTCTCCCCAAAGTACTCTTAAGAGAAAAGTATAGGATAGAAAAAACCAATAAAATAAGTACAAAAGCACCTATAAGAATCTTTTTTGCCATTTTTTTTACTACTTTTTTCATATTTACGACCTCACTTTAAACATATGTACTATAAAGAAATAAAGGGGCAGAATAACACCACCCCTTTTTTTATATAAATTTATGACGAAGCTGCCCTTTCAAGTTTTTTAAGCATAAAGAACATTAAACCGCCGGCAACCAAGGATGTTACGACTAATAGTCCGTAAGTTTGCCATAGTGCTAATTTTGCATAAGGGACACCTACAATACCTGAAAGTAAATTACCCAAGGCCGTTGCAGCAAGCCATCCTCCCTGCATGGTTCCCTTGAGTTTAGGAGGCGATACCTTTGCCACATAAGCTAAACCCATAGGACTGATAAACAGTTCCGATACAGTCATTATAAAATACATCGCAATAAGCCAATACGGAGTAACAAGCATAGAAGAAACACCACCTATTCCTTCCAATGAGGCAGGACTGTCAAGCCCGCTTGCAACCAAAGCCATCAAAAGCCATGCAGCACCGAGAATCATCATACCTATACCCATTTTCTTAGGCGGAGAAGGCTCATACCCTTTTTTTGCAAGCCAGGTAAAAAAGCCCAAAACTATCGGAGTTAAAAACACAACAAATATTGGATTAAAACTTTGAAATAACTCAGGTGAAATTTTATTTTCAACGGCAAATGTTGTGTATCTATAATAAAATAATACTGAACCTGCAATGACCAATAAACCACCTATTTTTTTCATATTACCTTTGAAATTCTTACCTATTAAAAAGACAAGACCTATAATTATACCTATCAAGGATAAAAAAGCCGTAATATCAAAAAAAACCTTCGTAAATGTTCCTACGCTTGATGCAGTATAATTCTTGGCAAACATAGTTAAGGTGTATCCGTTTTGATGAAACGCCATCCAAAAGAATATTACTACCAAAAATACCATTAAAAGAGCAAAGACCCTGTCTTTAACCTGTTTTGCCGTTAATTCAACTACATTATCAGATTTAATTTTCTCAGACTGCCTTATATCGGCATGCTTATAATACTTCTTAAAACCAATAAAAATAAATAAGGAAGATACAATACTCAGAGCAGCTACGACAAAGGCAGCATTATAACCATGACTTAAAGAATCTACATAATTATGACAAAATTGAGTTAAATCTTTTACCGGTCCGCCCATTTGTTCAGATGCAAGATTTTTCAACTGCTCAAGATACTTATAGGAATCCGAATGTGCAAGATATTGATATATCATTCCCGGTAATTTCGCATTATATACAAAACCGTCTTTTGCCATTAACCAATTTCTAATACCTGTCGCTGCATAGGGTGCAAAAAAAGCACCAATATTAATGCCCATATAAAAAATATTAAATGCTGCCGCATGAAGTTTCTTATATCCCTGACTTTCATATAAATTCCCTAATATAACGACAAGATTCCCTTTGAAAAATCCGGTTCCCAGTGCAATAACAAAAAGTGAAATAAAAATAAAAGTCATTGACATTCCCGGTATTCCCATCATTCCATAACCTGTAAACATTAACACAATCCCTAAAACAATAGTCTTACCATAACCAAACTTATCTGCTAATATTCCACCAAAAAGCGGTAAAAAATATATGGAAAAAAGAAAACCTGACCATACAAAACCAACCTCTTTTACAGATAAACCGAATTTTGATTCAAAGAACAAGGCAAAAATTGCCATCATTGTGTAATAACCGAATCTTTCGCCCATATTTGAGAAAAAGAGCACAAACAAACCTTTCGGATGATTTTTTAACATTACTCCCCCTAATTAAGTAATTTTCAAATTACTTTAATATTTTAATTAAGAAGTGTACCTGATATATAATGTTTTTTCAAGAAAAATAAGCTCTACCTGAAAGTTTAACCAAAACCTACTGCAATACCCAATACACCCCTTCTAACTGCATTAAGCTCAATCACTGCATTGCAAAATAGTTAGACTATTCTTCATCTATCTCAATCGCTTAACTTGTTATAATAAGTTTCTTGGACATTTCACTACAATTTTTATAAAAATTCAAGGTTCTAAACATTGACTTTCACAAATAATTATGTTAAAAATACACTTCGTTTCGAGTGGTCCCTTAGCTCAGCTGGCAGAGCAATTGACTCTTAATCAATAGGTCGAAGGTTCGAACCCTTCAGGGATCATATTCGCACTTAATAATTCGCAAGAAAAATGCCTTAATAGACTTTTTGAACCTTTCGATACAATTTTGATGAAAATTTCAGGAATTTAATAGTTCTTTACAAAAAAGTTTAGATGGTTTACAATTAAATATTGATTATGCCTGTTTTTATCAGGGCTGAGGAGAAAAAATATGAAAAAAGGAATGTTGATAGGATTAGGAATAGTATTTATTCTAATTATAATGGTTGGCGGATGTGTTATAGGTCCTTATAATACAATGGTAACAAAGGATGAAGCGGTAAAAGAAAAATGGAGTCAGGTAGAAAATGTATATCAGAGGCGACTTGATCTCATCCCAAATCTTGTAAATACGGTTAAGGGCTATGCAACGCATGAAAAAGAAACCTTTACTGCCGTTACGGAGGCAAGGGCTAAGGCTGGCGGTACTATGAATATTTCAGGAAAAACCTTGAGCGATCCTGCGACTTTTCAGAAATTTCAACAGGCTCAGAGTTCTCTTGGTGGAGCCTTATCAAGACTTATGGTTGTTATGGAGAAGTATCCTGAGTTAAAGGCAAATGAAAACTTTTTAAAATTACAGGATGAATTGTCAGGTACTGAAAATAGAATTGCCGTTGAAAGAAAGAGATTTAATGAAGTAGCAAAGGATTTTAATGTTTATATTAGAAAATTCCCTAAAAATATGATAGCAAATATATTCGGATTTAAACAACGACCGTATTTTACAGCAACCGAGGGTGCAAATATTGCTCCGAAGGTTGATTTTTCCAAGTAAGTTTGTTTTTTTGTGTGGCAATGTAAATAATTAAATGGGGGATATTTTATGTCAAAGATAAAGGTTGATAAGGATAAATTAAAAAAGATATCAGATGTTGTTAAGCAGGCTGAGTCAAAAACATCCGGTGAGATAGCGACTGCAATTATAAAACAGAGTGATAATTATGCGTATAATGAGTTACTGTTCTCTATAATATCAGGCTTTGTTTATTTTATGACAATTATGATATTTTCAAGTCAAATAGAACGTATTATTCAATCGATGTTTTGGGAATATCGACCGGAATATTTTATTGGATTTATGGGGCTTTCTATTTTTATAGTCATAGGTGCTTTTTATTTATTGTCTAATATCCCTGCAATTGACAGGTTGATTATTCCTAAAAAAACGAGAATAGAAAAGGTAAATCAAAGAGCATTGAGATATTTTACGGAATCAGGCGTATATGATACGAGAGACAGAACCGGTATTTTGATTTTTATATCAACTCTTGAACAGCGAGTGGAGTTGATTGCCGACAAGGGTATAAATGAAAAAATTGAGCAAAAAGAGTGGAACGATATAGTCGAAAACATAGTCTCCGGATTAAAACATGGGAATTGGGTAGATAAGCTTTCCGAATCTATTACGAGATGTGGTACATTATTGGAAAAACATTTCCCCATAAAGGACGATGATAAAAATGAATTGAAAGATGAACTTGTGGTATTGGAGAAATAATGATGAAAAAAAATATATTATTTATTTGTTTAATTATTGTCAGCGTTTTTTCATTGTATAGTGTTGATATTGACTATACAAAAAGAGTAAACGACCTTGACGGAGTCTTAAGTAGCAGTGAGATAAATACTCTTGATATATTACTGGAAAATATTGAAAAAAGCACATCCGCTCAGGTTGCATTATTAATAGTGCCATCATTAGACGGAGAAAATATCAAAGATTATGCTTTGAGAATTGCATCAAATTGGGGTAAAAATATAGGCTTGGGACAGAAGGACAGGGATAATGGTACATTATTATTGATTTCTATTGCCGATAAAAAATTAAGAATAGAGGTTGGCTATGGATTAGAGGCTATTTTAAATGACGGTAAATGCGGATATATAATAAGGAATGTAATTGTACCTCATTTTAAGAATGGTAGTTTCTTTGTCGGAATTAAGAGTGGATTGGAAAAAATCGGAGGAGTAATTTCAAAGGAAGATGATATAAGTCCTGAAGAACTTGCAAAATATAAAAAGGCTCAAAAAAATAAAAAAGGCGGTGGCTTCCCGATAAGTCTCATTATTTTCATTGTTTTCATTATAATAAGCAGCTCTAAAAGAGGTGGTAGAAGAGGCGGTTTTTATATGGGCGGAGGCGGAAGCTTTGGCGGTGGCTCAGGCAGTAGTTTCGGAGGCTTTTCCGGCGGTGGTGGCGGCTTTGGCGGTGGCGGTGCCTCAGGTGGCTGGTAATTTTGATGTAATATTTTTATTAGCCTATCCTTTTTCGGATCATCCGTCATTTCCCGAGGGAATACTTAAACGTTATTTAGAGTTGCATGGTTTTTCTGTAGGGATAATTGAGACTCCGTTTTGGCAGAAATCAGAGTCTTTTGCCGTATTAGGTAAGCCCAATCTTTTTTTTGCAATTATTCCCGGACCTGTTGATTCGGTTGTTTTAAATTATACGTCAACTAAGAAAAGAAGAAACGAGGACTTATACCAATTAAATAACGAGGCTTTTTTTAGCGGTTATCCTCCTTCAATAAAGTACAAAAAAAGACCGGATTTAGTCTCGGTTGTTTTTGCCAATAAAATTCGTGAAACTTATAAAAATACACCCGTTATAATCGGAGGAGTTGAAGCTTCACAAAGAACGTTTTCACACTTTGACTTTCAAAGAGAAAAAATTAAGAGGTCTATTCTATTTGATTCAAGGGCAGATATCCTTGTTAACGGAATGGGAGAAAAGCAAATACTTGAAATAGCAAATAAGATAAATTCAGGAATAGAAATATCCGATATTGAAATTGACGGTACTTCAAAAATAGTAAAGGATATATCCAAATATAAGAATGCAATTATACTACCGGAACATCCTGAGCTGGAAAAAAAAACTGAAAAATTAATTCAACTTGAAAAGAGTTTGGCAGAGGCAAAAAACAAAAATAGGATAGCTGTACAAAAGGTTGATAATAGATTTGTAATTAAATATCCGAGTATTGAGTATAATAAAAAGGATATTGATTTGATATATGGATTGGATTATACGAGGACTCATCCTATAAATAAAGGCTATTCTCATGCCTTAAATATGAATTTGTTTTCAATAACAAGTCATAGAGGCTGTGGCGGAGGTTGCTCCTTTTGTTCAATATCAAGTCATGAGGGTAAGAAAGTAATTTCAAGATCGGTAGAGTCAATCTTAAAAGAAATTAATTCTTTAAAAAATCATCCGAAGTGGAGAGGCGTTATTTCAGACGTAGGAGGAGCAAGTGCAGAGTCATATGGTACAGACTGCAAGCTCGTATGTTCTAAGGCCTCATGTATGTTTCCTCAAAAATGTACACAATTAAAGAGTACTAAGACTTATAGAGAGCTTCTGAAAACGGTAAGAGGTGTAAGCGGGATAAAAAATATCTCTATCGGCTCAGGACTCAGGTATGATTTATTGCTTGATAATCCGCAACTTCTTGAGGATGTAATGCGTTATCATACAGGTAAGTTTTTAAGAGTGGCACCCGAACATACAGAGGATTCCGTACTATCTTTAATGAGAAAACCCTCATGGGATGTGTTCTTGAAATTTTATAAGCTGTTTAATTCTATTAATAAAAATCTTAAGAGAAAGATTGACCTGTTTCCTTACTTAATTGTAGGCTTCCCCGGTGAAACCGAAGGGGATGTTTTTGAAATGAAAAAAAAACTTAGGAGTTTAAAAATTAAAACAACAGATGCACAAATCTTTACTCCAACTCCCGGAACTATAGCAACAGCACTTTACGTATCTAAGCTAAGCTTGGACAATAAAACAATTACAGTAGAGCAAAATATTAAAAAGATACAGAGAAGAAAAAAAATAATCACAGGTGAATAAGCAGAACAGTATTTTTTAATATATCTTCAAAAAATGTAAAAATTGGAATTATTTTCCGTATAGCGTATCAAACTCTCCACCGGTTATTTTAATAGGATAGATATCGTATTTATCTTCAAACTTTTTATCTATTACCGTAAGTCCGTCAACTTCAGGAGCCTGACTGCTTATGCGTCCGATAGTTTTATTACTGTCCCAAGGACAAGGTCCCTGAGGAATAAAACCGAATGTCTTATCCTTTAGCTTATTATTATACTTATTGATATTAATATCCGATATATCCATTATTAATTCTTTTCTCTCCTCAATTATATTGGGAAGGATTGTATCTTTAAGCTCAAAAGCCGGAGTGTCTTCCTCGGGAGAAAATCCAAATGTGCCAATTCTCTCTATCTCGGATTCTTTTGCAAAGTTTTCGAGTTCCTTAAAATCAGACTCTGTTTCACCGGGAAATCCAACTATAAATGTTGACCTTATAACAGGCTCGTTAAAATTTTCTCTTATTTTTTTTATCAATGATATGTTCTTTGAATAATTACCATGCCTGTTCATTGCCTTAATGACCGGCTTTGAAATATGTTGGAACGGCAAATCAAAATAGGGTAAAATTGTCGGATTTAAAAAAGCGTCTAAAATATCATCGGTTATTTCTTCGGGCATTAAATATAATACTCTAACCCATTCGAGACCAAGCTTAGATATCTCTTTTAAAAGCAAGGGCAATTCAGATTTATTCTGTCTGTCTCTGCCGAAATGTGTGGAATTTTGGGATATTAAATTAATTTCCTTAAATCCCTTTTTTTGCAGAATTTCAGCCTCTTTTAGTATTGATGTGACAGTTCTTGAACGAAATTTTCCTCTTATATTCGGGATTGCACAAAAGCTACAATTCATATTGCAACCCTCCGAAATTTTAATAAAGGTAGAGTTTGGTGTTGTTGTAATAATTCTATTATACGAATCATCGTAAAGAAACAGGTCTTTTTTATTATACTCGGAATAAGACTGTGTTGCAATTTGTTCTGCAAGTTTATCTATATCATTTACGCCCCAAATAATATCAGTATTTTTGAAGTTTTCTTTTAAATCGTTATAGTATCTCTCCGTAAGACATCCCATCACGGCAAGATGTTTAATCCCTCCCGATTCTTTCTTTTCAAGAGCACTTAATATCTCTTCAATACTCTCCTCTTTAGCGTCTCTTATAAAACCACAGGTATTAATAACTATCCAATCGGAGGGCTCGTATTGAGATACTATTTTAAGTCCCTTCTTTTCTAACAAACCACCGAGGACTTCGGTATCAACGATGTTTTTAAAACATCCAAGTGTTAAAAACGAAACAGTAATATTGTTTTTCATGCTGGGAATTCTATCAAAGTTTTTACGATAATGCAAAATTCAAGGCAATTCCTAAAATTTTAATCAAAACCTACTGCAATGTCAAATAAGCCCATTCTCCTGAATTTTTAATCAAAATCTACTGCAATACCCAATAAGACCATTCTAACTGCGTTAAGCTCAATCATCTTCATTTCAAAATAGTGAAACTATGT
>CAYOTE010000069.1:0-10197 GCA_964406785.1 uncultured Clostridia bacterium | reverse complement strand
TCGCTCTTTGTTTCTTTTCCTATGTGCATATAGGCTATATTGAGGGATGTGATATTGTGAAAGAAATGACTTCCCTGTGAGGGGTCAACTTTAAAATCGTTTATATAAGACTCTATAATTATTCCGGCTTTAGAAATTTGATGCCATTCTACCGGAATACCGAGCCATCTGTCACTCGTGCCCCATCTACCGAACCCCATTAGTATATAGCTTTTATTTGCCTCAATAAATTTATTATTTATCTTTTCAATCTCCATGGCAATTTCTCTGCTCTTTGCAATTTCAAAATTTTCCGGCTCTATATAGACTATGTCTGTTAAATTATCAAATTTTCCATTGCCGAGTGCATTATCTGAGCTACAAAGTATTTCTTTAAAGTCATATCCGTTAATATTAATCTTTGAATATTCTTGTCCTGCTATCATTGGTCTTATTTGAAGTAGATAGAATTCCGGCATTTTTGTACTATCCTTATAGAGGTTAATGGCAAATTCAATCTCAATATGGGAGCCAAAAGAATCATATCCCAAACTTAACAGTTCTTTTATTATGTCTGAAATCGGGAACTTATTATATTTTAAAAGAGGAGCAAAGGTAAGCAGTCGTGGTCCCTCTATCATTATTGTATCCCTAATCATATAATCCGATGTGGATAGGGTAGAGGCAGTAAAATAAAGAGTGCCGTCTCGCTCGGCATTTGTTAAATCAAGCTTATTTAAGCTACATTTCTCATCTCTTGTTATTTTTATTTTATTATTGGAAAGATCAAGTGCGTAAAAGTAATTTTGAGAGTTCTTTAAAAAATCAGAAGGAGAAGAAAATGGAGGTGGCATTTCAGGATAATGCGGAGAAAACCTGTATATATTTTCCCCCTCGGCTATTGTTGCACCTAAACCAAGTGCGATTTGTACAATTCCCTCTTCAGACTCCATATGCGAAATAGGATAGAAATTATACGATTGTGCAACGCCGGATACAGTAGGGTAGAAATTTTTATTATGCTCATTACCTGCAATTTGCTGGATTATAACTGCCATTTTTTCTTCTTCAATTCTAAAATTTGTGTTTTTTATATACTCTTTCGGTGATTTAAAAAATACGGATGCAAAGACTAATTTAACTGCATCTTCCAATTGTTTTAATCTGACTTTTAATTCGGGATGATTATTGGGTAACATATAAGTTGAGTAAAGTCCGGCAAAGGGAAGCATTTGTGAGTCTTCCAATAAACTGGAAGAACGTACAGCAAGGGGATAGTCTATATTTGATAGAAGTTGTTTAAGATTTGAGTGAAGTTTTTTATTAACCTTGGATTTTATAAACTTTGAAGCTATTTTATTATTATCGGTTTCTTTGATGGCAAATACCTGTAAATCGTTTATCTCAATAAATTCTTCAAAAATCTCACTACAAATCACGAATGAATGAGGAACTTTAATATCAATACCTTCGAATTTATCCTTTAAATTACTGTCATATAAGAGTGTATTTATGAATGCAAGTCCTCTTGCCTTACCGCCGAGTGAACCTTCTCCAATTCTAATAAACGAGTTACCGTAATCCTGTTTACTATTGGAGAAATCCGATATTATTCCGGCTTGAGATTTACTTATTGAATTTAAGATTAAAGATGATATATGTTTTCTTATTTCTGAAATATCATTAAAATCAGATATTTTTCTCGGACGAATTTTTTCGGCAAGTTCGTATTCGGTTCTTGCCCTTAACCAAATTGAGATATGGTTTTTATTGGCATGATAAATAATACTTTCATCCGGTATTGTTATTATTTTTTCTGCCAATTCCTGTAAATTTGCAGCTCTTGAAATTTCATTACCGTCCTTATCTCTAAAAACAAAATCACCGAATCCAAAATTATTTTTTATAAATTTCGAAAGTTCTTGCAGGAGATTTGCTGAATTTTTGTTCAAAAAATCCAAATTATTTTCATGAGCTATTTTTTCGTTTTTTGTTTCGGATGATTGTAATAAAATAGGAAGATCCGGGATTTCGTTTTTAACAAATTTAGCAAATTTAATTCCAGATAAATTATCTATCTTCGTCTTTATGGGATATCTTACGTCCGATATTATGCCTAATATGCTGTTTTTATATTTTTTATATAAATTCATAGCCTGTTGGTAGGTCTCGGCAAGAATGATTTTAGGTCTTGCTCTCATTCTTAAAAGTCTGTGTAGGTCATTTACACCTTCTGATATTAATCGTCTTGTTTGAGTCATAATCTCCGTGTATATAATCGGTAGAAATTTTGAATAATATTTAGGTGAATCTTCTATAATCAGTATTACCTTTACTCCTAACTTCATATCATTTTTAAGATTTTTCATGTCCTCGATATACTTTATTATTGCAAGAAGAATTCTCGTATCGCCTGTCCAATAAAAAACCTTATCTATACTGTTTGAAATTCTGAATTTTATCAAGAGGTCAACGGTAATCCACTCATATGTCAGTAAAACAATAGGCATTTTAGGAAATAATTCCTTTACCTTTAACCCAAAATCCATGGGATTCATATCTGCAATTCTTGTCATGGTAATTATCATATCAATCTTTTTTTTCTTTAATAGAGATATGGCTTCGGTAGCAGTAGATACTCTGGTAATTCTCGGGACAAAACGAAGATTTAAGTCTATATATTCGCTGAATATTTTTTCCGATATCCTGCCGTCTTCCTCTAAGATAAAGGCATCGTAATAACTGGAAACGAGAAGTATTTCTCTGACTCTGAACTTCATTAAATCATGGAAAATCCCAAATTGAGGTTTATAATCAGCTTTTAAGTTTATCATAAATGGATAATAGTAAAAATAACAAATAAAATCAAGTTTATGACGATAATCTTATAATTTATTAGCATATTTATAACAATCGGAAAACTTTTTTGTTGAAAAAAAGTATAAAATGTTATAAACTAAGTTATTCTAACGATTTTAACGGAGGTAATATGAAGAAATTTTTTATTATGTTTATCATAATTGTTGCGACGACTGTTTTTATCAATGATTGTAAGAAGAACGAAGTTGTTGATAACTCTGACAAAAAGCAAGAAGAACTTGTTGTGGGGATTTCTTATGGCAATATAGCAACTAATTTTAGCGAGAAGGATATTTCAGGGGCAACTTTTAATTTAAACGACTATAAGGGAAAGGTTATAATGTTAAGCTTTAGTGCAATGTGGTGTGGACCTTGCAGAGCAGAGGCTGGCGAATTAATGGAACTTTATAACAAGTATAAGGAAAGAGGATTTGAACTTGTCCAATGTGTATATCAGGATGAGCAAGGCGATCCTGCCGATGAATCGGATTTAAAAAGATGGAAAGAAGAATTTGGTATAACGTTTAAGCTTATTTCGGATAGTGATTATTCAACGATTAATTTGTATAAGGTTGATTTAATACCGACAAATATGATAATAAATAAAGACTTTGTCATTAAGTATTTGAACACAGGATTTGATAAGGTTACAATTGAATCTGTTATTTTAAAATCATTAAAATAATATGAGTAACAAAAATCAAATATTTTTTTTATTGATTGTTTTTTTAAGTACCAGTTTGCTTGCAATAACTGATTTTTCGTTAAAGAAAATTGATGGTTCTACATATAAATTGAGTGAGTCTATTGGAAAGAGAGTTATCATTATTGATTTTTGGGCAACCTGGTGTAAACCTTGTAAAAAACTTTTAAAAAGACTTCAAAAAATTGATAAAAAGTATAAGAATAAAGTTAAAATTATTGCAATTTCTATTGATAGTACGTCTGCATTATCCAAAGTTGAAAGTTATATTAAAGGTAGAAAGATAAGTTTTGATGTCTTATTGGATACCGAGCGTAAGGTTGCAAATCTTTTGAATCCTTCCGGTAATGTCCCCTTTACCTTAATAATTAATAAAAAAGGTAAGCTTGTATATACCCATGCCGGTTTTATGATTGGCTTTGAAAAAATTCTTGAAAAGAAGCTTGATAAATTATTAAAAGAATAATAGAGTAAGACATATGAATGTAATTACCGGAAAAATTAAATGTCTGATTGTGCTTTTAGCTTTTATGGTGTGGGGTAATATTATTGTCTATGCAATTACAATAGGAGACTTTAACTTTTATTTTACCAATGAGTTTGTATATAGAAGCAATGAGTTGGCTAATAAAAAGAATCAATATTATGAACTGTTTACCATCTCTTCAAATTATAAAAAGTTTTCGTTAAGTTTATCTTTAAGAGAGAATAATTTTTATAAGCAAAGTCCTAATGTAAGCTTTGAAGATATGAATTTTGATGTATATAAAAAAATAATCTCGTATAATTCAAAAAATTTAAGTTTAAGTGTTGGCGATTTCAATTCATTACTTGGACGTGGATTAGTTCTTTCCGTCTTAAAAAATGCCGATATAAAAGATGAACGCTCTATTTTGGGTGGTAATGTAAGATATGCTAAAAACAATGTAAGTATAAATTTATTAGGTGGTCGGGTTAATAATAATTTAAGAAATCAAGAATGGACTGTTTTTGGTGGAGAATTCGTATATAAGTATTTAAAAAACAACTATATAGGGACTCATTTAAGTGTTATTGACGATATTAAAACTTGGAAAAGTTTGGGGAAAAGATATACCTATTCTCTAAGTTTAAATGGAGATAACCTATTTAATAAATTTAGTTATTCGGTTGAAATAGCATCGTTAAATTTTGAAAATGTATTAAAGGAAATAGGATACGGGTTTTTTTCAAAAATTGCTTATAATAGCGGAAATATTTCAGTATTTACAGAGTATAAAAAGTATAAGAACTTTAATAATGAATTAAATAGTCCACCCGTAGCTGATAAATCGGATGAGATAGTTATCTTAGACGATTCGGAGGGAATTAGAACATTTTTGGAATACAACTTTGTTGAGCCTGATATTTCAGTGTTTTTTAATCTTGGATGGTATAGAGAGTATGATAATTCCGGCTTACACTATTACGGTGGTGTAAATATTGCAGATCTTTGGGATAGGCTTTCATTTAATATATCTTATGGAATAAAAGAGATTATATACCCTATAAGAAAGTTAGAGGCTGATACAACAGTTCAATTAAACGATAGTATAAGTTTAGAATTATCAATAAAAGATAAAAGGTATGTTGACGGTGAGTTTAAGTTTAATGAACAAGACGTAAATGTACAGTTGAACTTTTTACCGAAATTATCAATTAACTTTCTTTATCAATACTCCTATAATAAGATTATAGACTTAAATAATTTTTATAGTGGAGGGATTAGTTATATTATCAGTGATTCTCTCTCATTAAAAATTGCAGGTGGAAGTATTAGAGGAGGAACGGTTTGTTCGGGTGGTCAATGCTTTATGATACCACCTTTTAAGGGTGTAAAATTGTCCGTATTATTTACAATGATTTAACGTAGGTTTAATTTTGGATTTAACTACATTACCGTAAGAGGAAAAAGAGTATGAAAAAATTGTATGTTTTTGTAATTACAATAGTTATGTGTGCATTAATGCCGACTTATGCAAGGGCAGGTTTATTTATTGATTTTACCGGCAATATATTGAAACCTGCTGATACGGGATATGCAAAAATATTCGGAGACAAAATATTTTATCCTGAAGTAATGACGGGCATAAAAATATATAAAGATTTTTACATTTACGGAGCTTACGGATTTTTAAATGTAAAAGGTAATATTATTGATGCTGAATCAGGCGTAAGGGTAACTTCGAACCAAAATTTTATTTCCGTAGGAATGGGCTATGAATTTATGTCTGATAAAATAATTAGTATGAAAATATCCGGTGGAGTCATTTTTGTTAATTACAGTGGTAAAGCGTATCTTTCCGATTCTCTAATAGATGATGATAGTGGGGCAAGAACCGGTTATAAATTTGATATAGGTGCTTTTTGTCATATAACAAGATATATTAATGTAGGTATTGTTACAGGCTATTTTCATGCACAAAACACCAAAGATTATCCCAGAAAACTTAGTTACGGAGGCTTAAAATCCGGCATAAGCCTCAGTATAAGATTAAAAGAAAACTAAAAGAAACCAAATTCATTTCATTGGTGAACTCGTAGAAAAGAAATTTTATTATTTTTTTGAAATCAGTTGACAAATACGTTTCTCTGTACTAATATTATAGTACAGTAAAAATAAGGAGGCGTAAGTGAAAAAAATTATTTTAGTTTTATTAGTTATTATTGGTGTATTGTTTGTATTTAGCGGATTAGTTTTTGGAAAGGTAATTGCAACATTAAGCGAGGTTGTAAAGCCTGGATTTATCGTTTCAGACAATAGTCAACTTTATGTTGCGGAAGGCACAACGGTTTATATTTACTCATTAAAGGATTATAAGCTTGTTAAAAAATTTGGGAAAAGAGGTGAAGGACCGAAGGAGTTTATGGGAAAAATACCAAGAATTGTCCCCACCAAAGATTATTTACTGATAAACAGTAAGGGTAAAATATCTTTTTACACTAAAGACGGAAATTATATTAAAGAACAAAAGGTATTAGGATCGATGTCTATTGGCAATTTTTCCCCTCTTCAATCTGGATTTGTTGGTGCAAGTATGACTGTGATGAACAAAAAGTTTTATTCATCAATCAATTTATTTGATAAAAATATGCAAAAGGGAAATATTTTGGCAAAATTTCCAATGGGCACACGAGGTAAAATAGATGTTTTTGGTGCTGTAAATGCGATGCTTTTTTATGTATATAAAAATAAAATATATGCGATAAATGAAGATGGTGGTTTCAGTATATTTGATGATTTAGGGAAACCTCTTAAATCGATTAAGTTTAATAAAGAAAGGGTGGTGTTTACTAAATCCGATGAAAAAGAGATAAGAAGATTAATGAAAAAAGAAATGCCGGCAGGAAGTTATGAGAGAGTTAAAGCTATGTTTGTATTTCCCAAATATTTCCCAAATTTACTGACGATAATGGCTTCAAACGATATTGTTTATCTATTTACCTTTAAAAGGGTAAAAGGTAAATATGAAACCTATTTATACGATTGTACCGGAAAATTAATTAAAAAAACCTATATTGCTTTTAAATTAAAAAACGGAATTGCTCCATATCCTTTTTTTATACGAAATGGTAAAGCTTATCAATTAATAGAAAACGAGGATAATGAAAAATGGGAATTACACGAGAATAATTTTTAGCCTGAAATTTTGATTGAAATTTCAGGTTTTATAAATACATTCATTGCGTATATTTTTTATCTTAAATATGATACACTCTTTGTATGTTATTAATGATTTGTTTTAATTCAAGATTTATTTGCAATACAAAGTTTTCATGTGTTTTTAACAATAATAAACTATGGAGTACAATAAGTTTATGAATTCGTTAGAAAAAATTACAAAAAATTCTAAAAGTGCCATTTTACTTTTATTGTTATCTTTTTTTATAGCATTATTTGTTTTTTTAAAAAATGCATGGATTTCAGAAGATGCCTATATATTATTCAGAAGTATTGAACAATTATTTGCTGGCAATGGGCCTATTTGGAATCCACACGAGAGAGTACAAGTCTTCACAAGCCCTTTATGGTTTTGGGTTTTATCTTTTGTCAGAGTACTCTCTTCGGATATTTATTTGATAACAATTATAGTATCTTTTTTATTGTGGCTGTTTACTCTTATTATTTTAAAAAAATTATTCAATAACAATAAAACATTCCTGACGGCAATACTGTTATTTAGTGCTTCAATAGGTTTTTTTGATTATACAAGTTCAGGATTGGAAAACCCGCTTGCTTATTTTTTAATATCACTGTACATTTTTTACTATAATAAATTATTTTCAAATAAATACAAAGACATTGTTGATGTTCATTTGAGTCAAGAAAAAAAAAATGTTAAAATGATTTTATTCATATTTGGTTTACTTATTTGTGTCAGACATGATTTAATGCTTTTATTATTACCATCTATCGTATACGTCTTGTGGCAGCATCAACATCTTTACAAAAAAAGGAAATGAACATTAATCCTTTTCGTCTCCTTTCTACCTATTATAATGTGGACTTTGTTTGCTTTAGTATATTATGGATTCCCACTCCCAAATACAGCTTATGCAAAATTAAATATTGATATAAGCAAAATAACTATAATAAAACAAGGATTTAAATATTTTTTTATTTCATTGAAATTTGATATCATCACTATAATTGTAATTTGTTCCACTTTATTATTTTCTTTTAAAAAACTTTCAAAAAAAAATCATTTTGATTATATTGTCTATGGTATTGCACTGAATTTAATTTATATTGTCTATGTTGGTGGTGATTTTATGCTTGGACGCTTTATGTCTTATTCTTATTTACTCTCGGTTATTATAATAGTATTGAAAATGAGTCCATATTTTACAATAAAAGCTCACTATCAATACTATTTATGGATAATAATAGTATTATATTCGTTCACATATCCCCGAACTCCATTTAAAACTTCTTTAGATTATAGTTACAAAAAAATACACTTAGGAATAGCAAATGAGAGAGGTTATTATTTTAAAAATCAATCACTATATAGATATATTTTAGATAAAGACAAAGATAAATATTCTCCCATTGTAAATTTCGCAAAAAATGGTTACAACTTTAGAAAAAATATTTCTCCCATTATAATTAAATATAATATAGGTGTTTTTGGATATTGGGCAGGAACTAATAAAATAATTATAGATATTTTAGCATTATCTGACCCGCTATTATCTAGAATGCCTGTGCATAAAGAGGGGTGGCGTATAGGACATGTAATGAGAATCATCCCTATGGGTTATATTGAGAGTATTTATAAAAATAAAGAGCTTATTGTACATAAAGGTGTGAACGAATACTATAAAAAAATAAAACTCATTACTCAAAGCAAAGTTCTTTTTGATAAAGAGAGAATTAAAACTATTTTATTAATGAATTTGGGATGGTATAATTACTTGTTAAATAAATAACATCAAATAGTTTTGTCTCTAATAATACTTTTTCTATTTATTTCTTCAATTTTTTTTAATAAACTTTTATTTATTGAAGAGAAGTCTTTTATTGATTTTTTATCCAATATGATCATATATTTACCGACAAAATCGGCTGTAAGAGTTTTGCATTATAAAACGATCAATAAAAAAAACGCAATAAATTATAGTTAGTATGATATTGTTTAAAGATCTATGAAATTTCAATCAAAATTATAGCGAAATGTTCAAGATGCTTGTTATAACATATTTCGGAGCTACATTTTATTTTTTTTGACACTCAAAACTTTTGATAGGACTTATCTTATACAGGTGCTTGTAAATAAAAAAATGGGGTGTTAGCAGAACGAAATGAATTGACAATATTGGAAATATTTCTTAAAATCAAGTTTAATTACGGAGGAAATTATGAATAATAATATAAATGAAAAAGATTTGGAAAAATGGGCAGATTATTTATTAAATCATTCCCTCGGCGGTATAAAGCCGAAGGATGTTGTAATGGTTAAAGGTGAACATATAGCATGGCCCTTAATTTCTATACTTCAAGATAAAATTTTCAGAGCCGGTGCAATTGCCGATATTAATATTATTGCACCTGATAATAATAGAGGAATGGTCTGGGGGGCTTCTATAACAAAAAACGGTTCGATAGAGCAAATAGCCAAAGTACCGAAATGGTTCAAAAATAGGTATGAATCAATGACTAAATATATCGAAATTCTCGGCTCGGAAAATCCCGACTTATTTTCTAATCTTCCTGAGAAAACATCTAAGGCGTTATTTGTTGCAGATGAGCCGTTCAAGTCAATAAGATTGTCAAAGCAATGGGTAATAACTCTCTATCCTACTCAAGGTTTTGCGGATATTGAAGGAATAAATTTAAAAGATTATTCAGACATTATAGTAAGTGCTTCGATTACCGATCCTAAAAAGCTTGATGAGGTTGAAGAACCTATTTTTCAGTTAATGGAGAAATCCAATATGGTCAGGATAATTACAAAAAAGCCCGATACAAAAAAGGATTATGAGTTAAATCTTGATATATCAAACAGAAACGCTGTAAAATGTACGGGAACGAGAAATTTTCCTGACGGAGAAGTTTTTACAAGTCCTAATGCAGATAAGGTAAATGGCGAAATATTTGTTGATTTACCGGTTTATTATAACGGTACAAGTATTCA
>CAYOTE010000068.1:0-10286 GCA_964406785.1 uncultured Clostridia bacterium | reverse complement strand
ATTTTTGTTGTACCGTCTCCAAAATCCCATTTTATGTTTTTTCCGAGAAATCTTAATGCCGTAAACACAACTTTTTTATTAGGTAAGACTGCCTCTACCGATGCTTTCAAAGTTCTTGTATCCCTAATGACATTTATTACTCCCGTAAGTGGCGGGTCTCTTCTTAGTTTATCTACCAATGTCACCTTAATAGGACCGACCCTGTGAAATACCTTTGCTACAAGACTATTTCCGTAATTATTAGAGCCATCATCAAATTTCCATTCAAAATTGCCACCCATATGTCCTATCAGCCCCAATTTGATAGGTACGCCTGCGATGATTTTTTGAGGAAGAGACAATCTTCTCCTGTCTTTTTTTACAATAACTTTTGTAATTATTTTTTTTATTCCTCTTCCACCCATATCAACAAGCTTAATATTATAAACACCGGGACTTTTATATAAATGCTTCACTAAGGAGTTACCTATAATAACCGTCCCATCACCGAAATCCCATTTTATATTATTGGCTATAAAACCCTTAGCTTTAAACTCTGCCTTTGTACCCGTATAAGTGTTTGTGTATATGGGAGTTACCTGTCTCTTATCAGGAATAACCCTGAGTCTGAAAATAACCGGAATTTTTGATTTACCGTTAAAATCATATACTCTTAAGGTATAATTGCCTGCTTTCATATATTTATGAGAAATTTTATGTCTTTTGCTTTTTATAATACCATCACCGAAATCCCATCTCAAAAGATTTCCTTTAAAATTAATTGCCTCAAATGAAAGATTAGCATTTTCAAAAAGATAACGCATTCTTGTTAAAACTTTCCTGTTTTCATTAACTCGTACTCTTTTTTTGACGGGTGTTTGATTCTTTATATTACAAATAATTTCAAAATTACCGGGTTCAATAAATTGATACCTTAACTCTTTTGCGGAGTTTCTTATTGTTTGAAGTTTGTCAATTTGCCAGTCAACAGTATTTACGCTTGAACCTTTTAATTTCATTTCGACCGAATCACCGACATTAATTCTATAAGGAGTTATTTCAATTGTTCTACTGTCGTTATTTATTGAAATTTTCTTTATAACAACCGGTCTGTTACTCCCAATCTCATTTACAATAACTTTAAAGTGTCCCTTTTTTGAATAGAAATGGTTTATTGTTTTAGAACCGTTTTCCTTATGTCCGTCCCCAAAGTCCCAGTTGAGATTTGATTCTGAAAAATTTTCGGCACTAAAACCTATCGGTTGATAGAGTGAAGGATTATTAATATTGAGCTTTATTACTCTATTATCAGCGATTATATTTATTTGTACCGTGATTGCAGTTGAGGTATGACCATTAAAATCATAAACTTTTACAGTATAATTGCCCGAATTTGCAAAGGTATGTTTTGCTGTTTTTGAGCCGTTTTGAACAGTCCCGTCCCCGAAATTCCATTTTAAATTATTATCAACAAAATTATTTGTATCAAAGCTTACCTCTGTCCCTGCCATAAACGAATTACCCTGAATATGAATACTTCTATTATCACTAACGGTAAAGCTTTTAGTATCGTTATGAGCTTGTCCATTAGTATTTGGTACATTACACGTAATCTGATAAGTTTTGGGTTCTTTAAATGAGTGCAAAACACTTGTACCTATTTGTTCGGGAGTGCCATCTCCGAAATTCCACTTATACTGTAATGTATTGTCAGGATTTTGTATCGTGAATTGTATTTTTACACCTACGAAGGTCTGACCGGACGGCAATATTATTTGTACTGAATCAATACCGAAAAAAATTGAAGTGAATAAAAACATTAAAATAAAAAAAATATTTTTTCTCATATTACTGCCCTCCCCAAAGAATCTATATAAAAGTAAAAGAAAAATATCTCAAAATATATGAATTAGTATTGGACTAATCGAGGTTTTGAGTATCATTTTCTTTTAGAGAATTATCATAATCTTCCACTGAAGCAAAAGCTTTTACCTTTTTTAAAATAAGATAATCAAAACCATGATAAGGTTTTGCTTCACTATATTTTAATAAGGATTCTACAAATATTTTAAATGCACTTCCACTTGTTTTAGCCTTGGGAATAAATTTAACGGGGTTAAAGTCAAGGCTAAATATTCTTATAATTCTTATATTATTTTTATCTGACTTAGGATTATCTAAAAATAGATCTATGAGGTAAATAATTTTTGATTTATATTCCATTATCTTGACTGTAGATATTAATTGAACTTTATTAAGTGCTAAAGTTGTTTTACCACTGTCTTGAATCATTAAAACAAGAGTCTCTTTACTTACAGAGATTGGTATTGCTCTTAAAACGGATATTTTTATCTTTTTTTGTCTATTTTGATTTTTTATATACTCTGCAAGTGCTATTTTTAATTCGTCTTTTTTATAATTGGGAACATCTATATTATTCAAAGTTCGATTTACAACTTCTTCACAATAGTCTGTGTTAAGCCTGAGTAATGTTTCGGAAAAGAGTACTAAAAATCCCGATAAAGTTTCATTTATGGTTCTTTTGTATATTAAGTGTGATAATTGTTCAGCTTCATCAATACGCTCAAGCTCTAATAAATATTTTAATAAGATAAGGCTTAACTGTATGTTTAACTCTACTTTGGGGTAGATTTTTATTATTATATTGTAATGATAATAGGCAGCTTCGATTCTCTTTGTTTTTAATTCATATTCTATATACCTAATAAAAATATTTTTAATTTCATCTGTTTGTTTTAACTCTAATCCGACAATCCATAATAATTCAATTACATCTGTACTTCTATTATTGCTTTTTGCTGAATTCATTAATATTAAAAAAGCTTCCTTATATTTACCATCTTCTTTAAGTTTTAATGCTTCCTCGTAATCCAAGAAAGCCTTATTGGTATATGTGAATTTTTCTTTATACTTCTTATTTACAAATTTTTCTTCGTATTTTAAAAGACTAAGAATTACAGCGATAAGAAACCCAAAAACAAATCCCCATATATGTGCCCAATGTGCTACGCTTCCCCCGTGTTTGTAAATTGCATCCATTGATTTTGCCGATATTATTTCGTTTATAAACCATATAGGAAGTATTAACCATGC
Source organism: uncultured Clostridia bacterium (assembly GCA_964406785.1). Classification (GTDB taxonomy): domain Bacteria; phylum Acidobacteriota; class Aminicenantia; order UBA2199; family UBA2199; genus JAOZTV01. The sequence continues at coordinate 7,193 of CAYOTE010000068.1, read as the reverse complement.
AGGTGCTTTAAAAGTGCCGAAAACAAACCAAAACCAGTAAAAAAACTTTATTCTGGTATTCCAAAATTTCACCAAAAATGCCCCGAGAATTCCTGAAATTGCACCTGATGCACCTATCAGAGGGCCTATCATGCCAGGATAATGCATGGCAAAAACATAGGCTGATAATATACCTATAATTATATAGGCAATCCCATACATTGTTTTCCCCCAAACGTCTTCAACGTATGGTCCTACAAGATATAATAAGAATAAATTCCCGAGTAAATGAAACCAACCTCCGTGAATAAACATATATGTTATAGAAGTCTTAAGGCTTTTTTTTGAAGGAATAAATCCCCACTTAAGATACGGACTGTCTTTTTTTATCTCATACAATTTTTTCAAATATGAATTAAGAACTTTTTGTTCCTTAATTACAGTATCTTTGTCAGGAATCTTACCCTTATAACTTTTCCTGAAATTTTCGAGAAATTTATTTTGACTTTCGGTATAATTCAAGCTTTCTTTTTTAGAATCACCGATACCAAGAATAAGATACGGGTGTTGTCTATAGCATTGAATCATTTTAATACCTACGCCAACTACCTTAGGATAAAGTTCTTTATTTTTTGAAATAACATAATAATGAACAAAAAAATTCACTAAAATAATTGCAATGGTAACCCAGGGTAAAACTCTTACCGAGTTCCTCTCTTGACCATAAGGAAATATCATCTTATCACCATAATCAAAAACATATCAATTTTCCAAAAGAATGTCAACATTTTTTTTTATTGTCATTACATAAAATATGCAATTTTCATAAAAATTGTAGTACAATGTCAGGGTAAGACTATCTATAACAGTTTAAGCGATTAAAACGCATGAAGCATAGTTACAATATTTTGGAATGAAGGCGATTGAACTTAACGCAGTTATGAAAGGTGATATAGAATACCGTTAACATATTTTGACAGATAAATTATGGCTTTGTAAAATAATAAAAATAATAAAAATAATTGTTTTTTTTATTTTTATATGCTACTATCGTCCCATGTTAATTATTTATTTGGATTTTAAATTTCTTATTAGTTCTTTAATAGGGGGTATGAGGGCTCTTTACAAGCAATTGATATATGAAAACGATGTATTTGTGGGCGTTGGAGCTTTCGTTAAAGAAGTTGTACTATCGATTCGGTCGATTCGATTGATTCGACTATATAACCTGATTCTAAATGTGAGTGTGTAAAAAATGGCAAATAGAGTACTATTAGTAGATGACGAAAAAGTTTTTCTTAAAAGTCTTAAAGTTGGTCTGGATAGTTTTGAAGATATTTTTATTGTCGATATATGCTTTTCTGTCAAAGAGGCAATACAATTAATTGAAAATAATACGTATTCTTTAATTATTACGGATATTAGAATGCCTCATAAAACCGGCATGGATTTGATTATACATCTTAAGGATATTGATTTCAGAGGTGGTATAAAAGTAATGTCAGCCCATAGAACGGAAGAGAATATTCAACAGGTAAAGGGTATGGGAATTGTTGATGTTATATCAAAACCGTTTGATCTCGAATGGTTTCAAAATATGATAGTAGATTTCTTTGAAATGGAAAAAAGTACTAATGTAACATTTGAATCCATTGAACTAATCAGTGTTTTGCAAGTTATAAATATTGATAGAAAAACCGTAGCAATTCAAATTGATAATAAAGGAATGAGCGGTTTAATTTCTTTTAAAGAAGGAGAAATTATTGATGCTGAATTTGGAATATTCTCCGGTGAAAAAGCATTGTTGACGATTATGGGTTTAGAAGATGTACATATTTCAGTAAAAAAAATAAAAAAAAAAGTGAAGAGAACTATAGATATCCCATTTACAAAACTTATGATGAATATAATGAAGTTATTAGATGAAATAAAGCTAAATAGGGACAAACTGGAGGATAATGAATCAGCATTAGAACTTAAATCTGAATATGATATAAAACTTGATAATCAAGATAGTTCGGGTAATGGCGGTATTGAATCTTTAGGCGTTCCCAATAAGGATTCTGTTAAAGAGAATAAGGAGGAAACAATAAAGAGCGAAAATTTTGAGAATGCACAAAAAATTATGATTGAAGAACTTGGAGAGGCTTTTATTGGAGGATCATTTTGGATATCAGGAGATGCTCAACCTCTGGTAAGTTATCCGAAGGAAAATGCGATGATAAATATTGGTGTTGCTAATGCATTATTTGATCGAGTCACAGCTATGATTAGAAAATCGTTCAAAGAGTCCGAATTACCTACTCAAATAAACAAATATTATTTAATTGATTTGACAGATAATATGGTTGCTCTGGTGGTATTATTTGAAAATTTTCAATGGGGCGTAATAATTAATACAAACGAGGCTAGTTTAGGTCTTATACTCAATGTAGCTTTACCTAAAGCGATGAAAATATTGTCAGCGAATAATACATAAGAGAACGGCTTAGTATAACAATATGTCAAGTAGCCAACATTTGTAATTTTTCTAAGATTAATGATGGAAACTTATATTGGAATATGGAATAAACCTTGATAAGCAAGATATGGTTGCTATAGATAATGAAAAATGATAAAAAAACGAGGAGGCTGATATGTCTAATATGTCTGATATTCTGAAGATTTTGAATAATAAAGTGAATGGTTTAAAAACCGCATCAATATTTGGAAAAGACGGATTACCGTTGGCTGTTGAAAATCCAGGTAATCTTGATATCGATGCTTTTTCTGCAAAATTTGCAATGGTTAATGCACTGGTATCCAAAACGATAAAGAGTCTTTCTGACGGCACACTGTCCGAAATCCTTATAGAGGAAGAAAAAGGGTGGTTTATTTTGAGACCGTTGGGCAACTCTGGCTTTAATTTGTTTATAGCTGTTAGCAAGAAAGCTAAAATAGGTAATTTACGACTGGTTGCAAAAAAACTTGCAACTGACGCAGAAAAATTTGCATAAATATAAAAATTAAGAATAGTTATTATGGCTAAATAAAAATATAATAAATATAATTGAACTGTAATTCAAAAACATTCTAATAAAGAGGGTGTGTATAGTGAATAATAATAGAGGAAGAATCATTAATTGTAGTTTTGAACATTTATTAAAAGATGTTAGTATTGGCATATTAATACTTGATAGTAAAAATAATAACTCTGTTTTTCAAAATAATTTTTTTAAAGAACTTGCCGGTGAATATGCAGAATTTATTATAAATCATATTATGGAACATATATGTAAAAAAAGGCTAAAGGTGCATAACGAAATTGAAGTCAAAAACGACCTTATATTTGGTTTCTCTGTATATCCTGCAAAACAAATAAAAGAACATTTTTGTGTATTAATATCGGATATCTCATCTGAAAAAATATATTTGGACGCAAAATGCAGAAAAAGTTACTATAATAGGTTATCGCAATATTCTATGGAAATAGCCCATGAGGTTGGTAATCCTCTTACGTCGGTTATAATGACTCTTCAGGTTTTATCAAAAAATCTATTGAATTGGAAACAAGAGCAACAGAAAGAATATATTGATACTTCTATAATGGAACTTAAAAGATTATCAAATTTTATGAAAAGAATTAGAGACTTTTCAAAAAAATATAATCTTGAACTTAAAGCAATTTCTCTTGAAGAGATAATAAATAGAGTTGTTATTCAAAATCAAATTAGATTAAATAAAAAAAATATAAAAATTTTTAAAAATATAGATAAAAAAATTATAATTAACGTTGATGAGGATGTTTTCTATCAAATAATTTTCAATCTTATTCAAAATGCAATCGAAATCTCCGACAATATTAGTATGATACGTTTTGAAGTAGATGAAATAGACGATTACTTTGTTAAGTTTGTTTATTTTAATAATGGACCGTATATAAAAAGCACAATACTTGAAAAAATATTTCTTCCGAATTTTTCGACTAAAGAAGGCGGTAACGGTATAGGACTTGATTTATCACTAAAACTTATGACAAATATGGGCGGAACCATAAAAGCGGAAAATTGTAAAAATAAGCAAGGTGTAAAATTCATATTATTTGTACCTATTCCGGTTGTAGGAGCTAAGTTGATCCGGTAATTTTACTTAACTTGCCTCCACTTGCTCCTTATATCGAAACCGGCAGTATAAATCGGAATTTAAACATTCGTCTAAATAGTTAATTATTAATTTTTATTATTTTAAACTTTTTATTACTTCCTTAACACCAGGAGCATCAGGTGACTTTGGAGCGAGTTTAAGGAACTTCTTCAGCATTTTTATTGCAGTCTTAATATTGCCTTTATTCAAATATACGTATCCTAACTGCTTATAGGCAATTCCCCAATCTGGTTTAATTTTAATTGCCATTTTATAATACTTTATTGAATCGTTAGTTTTACCAGCTGAAAACATAATTTCTGCTATATTATAAGCTAATGCAGGATCACTTTGATCCATAGCAATTGATTTTTTGAAATATTGTTCAGCTTTAATTAATTTATTCTGTCTCATAAAAATGTCTCCAATAGAAGCATATAGCTGAGAAACAATTTTATTACTTTCAATATCAGTACTTTTTCCTTTAAATTGATCAACCACCGTTTTATATGTTTTAATTGCCTTTTCATATTGTTTTAATTCAAGATAACAGTTCCCAATATTAATGCCGATTTCGAACATTTTAGGCTTAATTTTCTGAAATTCTAAAAAGAGATTTAAAGCTTCTTCGTATTTATGTTCCTTAAATAATATATTAGCTTTTTTAAAATCATCTTTTATCTTATTGTTTTCTATATTTTCTTTTGCTTTTACTTCATCGATACGCTTTAAGGTAATATATTGTTTAGGGTTTTTTTTAGCTCCGCTAACTCTTGTTTGTATACCATTTTTAATAAAACCTTCTTTTTCAGCAGCTATTGTAACAACTCCAACTCCTAATGTAATAAATATAAATTTTCCTTTTTTATTTGTTTTTACTTTTAATGTTCTGTTATATTCCAAATATTTTAATGTGACTGTGGCGTTTATTACAGGAGCTTTGTCACTATCAAGAACATATCCTTTAAGCCTACCATTTCCTCGTCCCTCTTGAGCTAAGGTTGATTGTACGAAAAGAAAAGTTATTAGTAAAAATAAAGTTATTATTAAATGCTTTTTGTTCATTTTTTATTTCTCCTTAATTATATATTTAATTTATTTAAAGCTATGTAAATTGAAACTTTTATTTTTTTAAGATATTTTTTAAAGCAACTTTGGGTTTTGATGTCGTTATAATCTTACCTCCTGTACCTTTAGCAATTTTAGAAAAAGAATTATAAATATCTCCTGAAAACTCTTTTAATTGAACTCCTCGTATCCGTTTTGGTTTACTTTTAAAGTAAATAAAATTGAATGTAATATCAGACTCATTAAGTGTATTAATTATTTTTTTTGAATCTAAGAATTCTTTATTCTTGTCGTGTAGGAAAGCTTCCAGAACATCAAATTTTATGTTGTTGTTGTTTCTTAAAACATCCATAGTTTTGCGATTTGGAATAATTTTTAATTCCTTCTGATAAACAATAAAGATATACTTTTTCCCATTAAAGTTTTTTGAAAGTTTAGCTAAATTAATAAGCTGTACTTCGTTGAACTTTCTTAAATTATGCAATTCTTCTAATAATTGATGATAGCTAACCAAAGCAGGTTTTAATGAAGACGATGAAGTCGCTCTCGATGTCATACCTCCTCGATTATTAATTCCTAAGATACTGCCAATTTCATTTACATTAGATAACATTGCAGATAAAACAGCTTGATATTTTGTGGCACTATTGATAATGTCTCTTTTAAGAACTTTTATAGTAAGCTTAATTAATTTATCCTGACTCAACGATTTTCTCGTTTTTTGTGAAAAGCTATAAGATTTAAGAGGTGTAACTATTGTTAGTTGATCATCAGGTTTTATTAAATCTTTGAAAATATACTTAATTGTATCAGACAATTTTGAGCTATAATCATAACCTTGAAAAATAAAAACATAATTATTGCTTGAATTTATTTGGTTAATTTGTGTTTGTCCATTTAATACAAATGATAATAACAGTGTAATTGATAAAATACTTATAATAACTTTTTTTTTCATAAATTTATCTCCTTAATTTTTAGTTTTTTTATTTTTATCATCTCTCTTCCGATTGAATCACCTAATAAATCTGTAATTATTGTGTCAATAATTGTTTGCCCAGATTGGAATTTAATTGGTAATCTTATTTGAATTTTAGAGTTTTTTTTCAATATTTGGTGTTTATCCGAATACAATGTTTTTATATAAGTTTTTTTTAACAAGTGCTTTTTATTGATATATAGCATAATATTAATTTTAAATTTTGACATCATTTTTAAACCTATTTGTTTGAAAGTCACTTTATCCGAATCAATATCACAAATAAGCTCGTTATTTTTGATGCTATATTGTAAATTAAATTTTAATGTAGAAGTTGTAAAATTTGCACTGTTTTGTGTTATATAATATTTTCTGTTTTCTAATTCATTTAACAAGGCTAAAGAAGTTTGCTTTAAATTCATTCTATATGTACCAAAGCCTCTCTCGTCAACAAACATAATGAAAATTTTTGAATTATTATAATACCATATTTTGACAGGTTTATTATTCATATTACGAAAAGAAAATTTTTCATCTTTATAATTAGGTGGTCCTAATAAAATATAAATTCGTCCTCTATCGGTCTTCCATCCCGGAACAGGTCCTTCTTTTAAGTATTTTTTAACAAATTCAAATCTTTCTTTTATTTCAAGTTGAAATTCATTTGTTGACGTATAAGGAGTTGGATCTCTTATTTCCCAAAAATATTTTATAAAGAGTTCTCTTGTTGTTTTATTCGGCAAATTAAAAAAAATTTTCTTTTCATTTTTTGTAAATAAATATCTGGCATATTTGTAAAATTCTTTACTTTCTTTATCCATGATTGTTTTATGTTTTTTTGGAAAAATAAAGTGGGATATTGAGAGGAAAAGTATTAAATAAAATATAAACGTTTTTGTGGCTTTGTCTTTTGTCATATTATTTCTTTTTATTTTCTAACTGTTCTTTAATTTTTAAAATATCTTTCTGTAAATTATTTATTTCTAATGATGATGAAAGTAATTTTATTGCTTCATCTATATCGTTTATTTTTATTAATACAAAA
>CAYOTE010000067.1:0-10487 GCA_964406785.1 uncultured Clostridia bacterium | reverse complement strand
CTTACATATAAAACATGGAAATGCGTTTATAACTTTATCGGAATCTCTTAATTTTCCAAAAATATACATATCTCCGTCACTAAGACTCACCCCCGCTCTTGCTGAATTGATTATTGCATTCTGCTCGGCATGAACCGAACGACATAATTCATATTGAGTACCCGAAGGAATGTTCAGCTTTTTTCTCAAGCAAAATCCATGTTCTAAAGAACTTTTTGTATTCCTTGGAGCACCAACATAACCCGTAGCAATTATCTGATCATCCTTAACTATTATTGCCCCCATGTACACCTTAAGGCAAGTTGACCTTTCAGAGACTACTTCGGCAATGTCTAAATAATATTGATCTTTTTCCGGTCTATTTATTTTCATGAAATAATTTTATCAGTATTTAAAAAAAAAGTAAAATAATTTTTAATTTTAGGTGGCACAAGAAGACGTAATTATTTATAAATTATACGATATCTGAATATACGCCCATCTTCCGGGTATTTTAACTCCGGGTATCTCCTCAATTGCCGTATTAAAAACATTATTAATTTTCAATGCTATTTTAATTTTATTAACTGTCAAATTAAGCTTTAAATTAAGATAATGTCCCTTTATGTCAGTATCATTGATTGTTTTATAATTATAATTTGCAATAATTCTTAATTTATCAATAATGGGATAGGAAACATTGAATTTAATAATAAAATCAGGATATCGTAATCCGTATTTAGACAATAAATTCTTATAATAATCTATAGAAAAAATCTTTTCGATTCCATAATTGAAAAGTATATTATCAAAAACTATATTATGAAGAAACTCAAATCCTGCATTATCATTCTTCTTTATATTAACAGCTTCCCAATACCTTGTTGTTTCACCTTTGCCATCCATAAATTTAACCCAATCTATACTGTTTGATTGATTTCTGTAAAAAACATTTAGCTCCAGACTATGCTTACCAAAAAGATACACTAAAGAAGTTTCATAATTATAATTTGTTTCAGATAATAAATTACTATTCCCATGGTTAGCCGGAGAATTATAGTAAAGTTCCGTAAAAGAAGGCAATCTATACGATTTCCCCATATTGACTTTAAAACGAAAATTATCATTAAAATTATAATAAAAACCGGAATAAAAAATTGTACTTGGAGCAACTCCTGAAAAAATTGTCGCACGCACACCAATATCCATTCCACTTCTGTCAAAAGGTATATTCATATTAAAAAACACCGAGCCCGTATTCATTATATGATATCCCATTGACGAACTATCCATAATATCTTTTTTTAAATCAAAACCGGCTGATAGTCTCATTCTTTTAATATTAAAATTTCCCGATAAAGATAATCTATGAGTATAGGTAAAACTTTCATTTTTAAAAAGAGCAATATTATATCTATCAAGAATAAAATCATCCTTATGAGTAGCAAAGGAATACCTTAGACAATAAAAAGATTTGCCTATTTGTCTTTTGATATTAAATTGAGAAAAAAGCGAGCCTATATTTTCCAATGACGAATAAGGTGCATAAAATCCCTTTGCTCCAAAATTATTTTTCTTATATCCTGCAAAGGCTTTAACTTCTGTTAATTTTGTCAAATAGGATGCACTACCCGAAAGCGTTAGTATATCGAACTCTCTGCCATCATAAAAACCATCTGATTTTTTTTTATTAACCCCAAATTTAACTTTGAATTTGCCAAACGATTTTCCAATATCTGCCCTTGTCGAATAATAATTTTTTTCACCACCTTCAAATGATACGCCTATATTCGGATTATTATTTAAAACTATGTTTATTACGCCTGAGTATGCACCACTCCCATAAGCAGTAGAACTTCCACCCTTGATGACCTCTATTCTTTTAATATCCTGAACTTGAAAAGGAAAATCAGAATTAAAATGACCCGTCTGAGAATTATTATAAGGAACTCCGTTTATTAAAATTAATATCTGCTCAAAATTACCACCACGCATTGTTATATCAAAATTCTCACCGGAACCACCCTTTCTGCTGATATTAACTGCCGTAAAATTCCCCAATATTTCCGATACGGAATGACTTTTTAAAAGTTCTATATCCTTTTCTGTTATTATTACGACATTTTTAGATTGGAACTTACTCGTATAGAATTGCCCGAAAACGTTAATTCGTTCATATATATCCGAGTATGAAAGAAAGACAAAGCATATATGTATTAATAAAAATACTATACTTTTTCTTACCATAGTAATAATTAATAAAAAACAGTAGATACAACTTTTTTATTATACGATGTATTATTGTACCTATAACCGTTATTATAGAGATGTAAAGCCCTCATAATATCACCGTTTGATTTATCATAATATCGTTTTAAAATCCTTAAACCCATTTCTATATTATACTCAATCTCAAAAATTTTTGATGAATCAATTTTAAGTTCATCCTTCCACACAGAATAATTTACCTGCATCAACCCATATGCACCTTGAGATGATACAGCCTTTGGTTTAAAACTACTTTCAGTGTAAATCAAACTCATTATGAGATCAGGCTTAAAACCATACTTACTGCTCTTATTGTAAACGACTTCAACAATTTGTGAAAAAGCCGGATACATTTTTTTAACCACATCATCCCTATAATTAATAAGTTTAAATTTATCTATTTTTTCTTTAAAAGTTTCAATTTCCTTATCCTTATTGTCCAATAAGATCGTTAATTTTTGTTTTTTAACCGATAAAACTTCTTTTTCATTATCAATTTTTTTTATATGATCTATCATCAAAAAAATTACTAAAAAAAGTAATATATTAGTAAACGCCATAACTTTCTTTACCATATTCCCCTCCCGATAATAATCTACAAAAATCTCTCTGTTTTTTCCACGATTGATTGATTTAGACTAAAACCGGTCACATTATATCAAAGACACAACATCATGTCAATTTTTCGGATTGCCTCACAAAAAATACGCCTGATATTTGTCGAACATTACAGTAATATTTGACAAAAACTTAGCCTTAAAACGTATTGACATATTACGCTTACTTTTATAGAATATACCATATAAATTGTACAGATAATCATATAAGGAGAATTATGATGGGAAAAAAGAAAATTTTGATAGCAACAGCAAAACCCTTTGCAAAAGTTGCAGTTGAAAAAATTAAAGAAAAAATATTAGATGCAAAGTATGAATTGATTTTATTGGAAAGATACGAAGACAAAAGCAAATTTTTAAGTGCGGTTGAAGATGTTGATGCTCTTATTGTTAGAAGTGATAAGGTTACTAAAGATATTTTGGACGCCGGAAAAAAATTAAAAATAGTTGTAAGAGCCGGTGCCGGTTATGATAATGTTGACACAATAATTGCAAAAGACAAGGAAATTGTCGTCATGAATACTCCCGGACAAAACTCCAATGCGGTTGCCGAACTTGCTATCGGCATGATGTTATTTAATATAAGAAATAGATTTAACGGGACTTCCGGAACAGAATTAAGAGGTAAAACTATTGGAATTCATGCCTACGGCAATGTTGGTAAATGTATTGCAAGAATCGCTAAAGGCTTTGAGATGAAAATCTATGCTTACGATCCTTATATTGATAATGAGCTTATAAAAAAAGATAATGTTATACCTGTAAGTTCCGTTGAGGAATTGTATAAAAAATCTCAATATATTTCGCTTCATATTCCTGCAAATGAAAAAACAAAGAACTCAATTAATTATGACTTACTTAACCTAATGCCTCATAATGCCACTTTAGTAAACACAGCAAGGAAAGAAGTAATTTGCGAAGAATCTTTATTGAAAATATTAGAAAAAAGAGACGATTTTAAATACATATCCGATATTGCACCTGACTGCAAAGACGAATTAGAAAAAAAGTACGCCGACAGAGTACTGTTTACTCCTAAAAAGATGGGTGCTCAAACTCTTGAAGCTAATGTTAATGCAGGAGTTGCAGCAGCTACACAAATAATAAATTATTTTGAAAATAATGACAAAACATTTCAGGTCAATAAGTAGGTTAATACATTAAATTACCTGAAGAAATCAGCTCAATTTGCAGATGTAATTATAGATACATCTGCAAACGCCTGTATTTCCGTGATTGTTGGGAATAATTATTTAGGAGACATTAATGACTCTCGAAATCCAAAAAAGATGTGAATGGGTTAATTTAAAGAATAATCTTTACATTTCTTATCATGACCAAGAATGGGGTGTTCCTGTTTTTGATGATAAAAAGCTTTTTGAAATGCTGATTCTTGAAGGTGCTCAGGCAGGTCTTTCATGGGAAATAGTTTTAAATAAAAGAGAAAATTACAGGAAAGCATTTGATGGCTTTGATTATGTAAAGATTGCCGCATATGATGACAAAAAAGAAAAAGAATTATTACAAAATACGGGAATAATAAGAAATCGTTTAAAAATCAAATCTGCCATTAAAAATGCAAGAGTCTTCTTGGAAATCCAAGAGGAATTCGAAAGTTTTAACAAATATATTTGGGCTTATGTCAGCTTTAAGCCCATTAAAAGTTCATTCAAATCAATTCATGAGTTGCCGTCTAAAACAGAACTTTCCGATAAGATATCAAAAGATTTGATAAAACGGGGAATGAGTTTTGTAGGTTCAACTATCATATATTCATTTATTCAATCCGTAGGTTTAGTTAACGATCATATTATAACTTGTTTCAGATATAAAGAGTGTTAAAGTTTACACTTGATCTTTTTAATAAAAAATTTTGCTCTTGCCTTAAATTATCTCTTTGTTTGCTTGAGTTTTCTTGTCGAGTACAGTATATCTTGCTGTATATCTTTTTTACCCGTATCTTTTTGTTACCCCTGTTCACCCAACACTTCTCTTGGTTTTACAAATGCTCGTCCAAGTTTTTCCTGTACATCCAATATGAATTTATACGAGCCAAAGGCTATTCCCTCACTTAGGCTTCTGAGCCTGTAACGCAGATTATCACCGATTCCAAGCCTCTTGTACCATAAACAAAAGCCATTCCTGTCCCAGTACAATATCTTTAATATATTTCTACGCTTATTGCAAAATACAAAAATATTTAATAAAAAACAAGAATTATCTTTTCCAATCCAGTAATTTTTTATTCCCGTTTAAATTTTTTATTTTAGTAATTTCTTGAGATACCTCAAGTACACCCCTATAAGTCCCTTTTTCATCACGAATTGCAAAATACCTAATAAGGACATACGCTTTCCCTATGTATAATCTGAATTCAGCCTCATCTTTTGTACCTTTTTTAAATGCTTCAATAATTTGTTCAACAATATGAACACTTTCAGAAGGATGACAATTTTTAACATCTCTTCCAATTATGCTTTTTGTACGTGGGAAGATTCTATTTTTAGGACTTGAAAAATATTTAACCTTACCAAACTCATCAACAAAGGTAATGTCAACGGGAAGATTATTAAATAAAAGTATTATTTGTTTAACCGATAAGCTTCCTGTATCCAAATGTATTTCTTCAGATGTTGCTCCCGATGAGACGACTTTGCTTGTCTTTGTATATATTTCAGACTTAAAATACGGAAGCCCTATACCATTACTCTCAATATTCAATGAATTTAAAATATCTTCCGATATAGTCTCCTGCATATAGGGGAATAATATCTTTTCATCTCTGAAAATTATAGCATTCATATAAAAATAGACCTGACCTATTAATTTGTTGAATTTTTTTAAGTTAAATTCTTCATTACCCAACATATTAATAATAGTTTTTAAATTTCTTCTTATATCATCGTGAAATGACCACATCACCTTGACGCAATTATACTCTTTCCACTCCTTTTCAAGCAAGGGAAAAATAATATTTTCTTTTATAGTGTAATATTTTTCATACAATAATATTCCTCTTAATTCATTGAGCATTTTCTTTAATATATCTTGGCTTTCAGGTGTTTTATTTATTTCAAATATCAAATTTCTAAATGAAGCCAACCTTTTTTGCACCATTTCATTATTTTTGATACAAGAGTGTAAAAAGCTTCCCTCAGACGGTCTTATGTACGGATATTTTTCTACAGTCTTATACATAAGATTAAGAAATTTGTTAACACCTATTTTTAGTTTATCCATTGATAATTCGGATTTTTCCAGTTTATCAACAATAAATATAATATCGGAAGGGACCGCTTCGTCAATTATTTTTTTACTTTTTTCAATTGTTTTTACAGTATTATTTCCATTTAAAACAGCATAAAATAAATTTAATAACCCTTCAAGTCTATCAGTGCTGTCATTACTTAATCCCGACATAGTACAAAACCTCCATTTAATAGTAATAAAAATTAATTCAAAGTTATAGATTATACTTAAATATACTTATTTTAAGATATATTATTACTTTTTTTACTTTTGCTGTACTCACGTCTCAACTTATCAAGTTTTTCTCTTAATCTGCTAATTCTATCACTATTACTAATTTTTTGTTCTCTATATTCTGTATCCAACCTTTCAACTTGTACTTTTAATTCTTCTTCCAATTTTTTTTTACTGCTTTTACAGAAATATATTATAACAATTCCAAACAAACCAACCACTATTAACGAAGTAAAAAAATGTACAACCATCCCATATCCTTATTTTGAATATATACATTGTAAATAATTGAATGTCAAGACTTATCGTCCCTAAAATTTTAAATCGGTTACTTCTTTGTAGTGTTTGGGAATATTCAGTATGTTTTGGGGTATTGCCTCATTATGAATGTTTTTTATTTTCACCGTAGTTTTATACTTTCTGACAAGTAAATCCAAATAGGTTTCAGATTTTATCCAGACACCCTTGATTTTATCGAGAGTATAATAAAATCCTATTTTATTTTTTTTTGTAAAATTTGGCAAATTAGGATAGTAATAATTTAACAATGAATTCGTATTCAATATATTCAATTGTTTTTTATCGATTAAACTAAGAGTTTTAATTTTTTTTAAATCCGATGCCCATACCTTAATTTTAACGGTCATCATTAAAAAATTCAAAGTCATCCTATAAGTATTACAATTATACTTACCGATTTTTTCTTTAATTTTCAAGTCTTCTAACTTTACTATCGGAGTTCTGTTTACCCTCACGGCAAGTAATTCTTTTGGTAATAATTTTGCAAAGTTCAAAGGAAAGCCTGTCTTAAAAAATGTTTTATTTTTATTATCTATAAAGACAAAATAGCTCTTATGATTTTTTTTATCTAAATTAATAAAACTTACAAAATCTCCGTTTTTATTAATAACTATATTTTTACCAAGCCATTTAATTTGCTCGAATTTTTTAATTGTTTTAATACCGGTTTTTAAATTTATCTCTTCGATTAAAACATCCTGTACTATCTTAACATCGGCTAAGACAATAACCCTTAACAACAATACAAAAAGCACAAACACTATTCTTTTGAACATATACTTTTCCCTATACGCACTATTAAGTAAAGACAAGGATATAAATTAAAATAGTCCTAACAATTAAAAATACCCTTGTCTTAGCTTTATTTATTTTTTTACATCATTTTTTTTGTTTACTTACTAATTTTTCCATTTTTTTATAACCTGCAGGTACCGTATAAATTCCCTTAGGTGCATCTTTTTTAGTAATTTCCAAGACACGCATAGAGGTTTTCATATTCATACCCATGATTTTTGCACTGGTATCCATCTTTACCGTATACCCCTTGATTTTTTTCATTTCATTTATAACCTTACTGCTCATAGAACCGGTTGACATCATCATGGCTCCCATATACTCGGTAGACAGTTTTTTCCAATCGAATGTTACATCTGTAGAGGCTTCAATATCCATATTCACAGTTACAGACATCCCCATAGCCATTGTCGTAGTCATAACAACGTTATAACCTTTAGTCTTCCAATTTCCGACCTTACCGGTTTTACCATTTGGAGTAACCTTTGCCGTCATTGAGTTTAACATCGTTTCAACCATACTCGCTCCAGCACTTGGTAAATATTTTTTAATATCAACAGGAAGCTTCATCTCAACATAACTCTTCTTATCATTATAAACAATGTACATAACCTTTTTCTTACTATTAACAATAGTAACCTGCTTATCCTGTACATTTGCATAAACACCGTCACCAATCCATAAATCCTGAATTAAAGTTTTTGCCTGCTTTCCCATTACAGCACCAGTTTTTGTTTCTTGTTTAACTAAATAATCAGCATTCAATGCAGAAAACACAAATAATACAACTAAAACTAACATAAATAATTTCTTCATAATTTCTCCTTATATTTTTTTTCAAACTTACTATATCATATCTTAGATAATTTTAACATATTTGTCGCACCTTTTCTCGGATTAATTCCCGATATTATGATTACTTTATCACCTTTTTTTATCAATTTTTTATCTTTCAATAAATTTTCTCCTTCAATAATCATTTCATCCGTATTCTTAGTATGCTCAATATGATATGGATAAACCCCCCAAAAAGCGTTCATTCTTTCAACAACTCGTTCCTGTGAGGAAAAAGCATAAACCGGACATGGTGGACGATACTTTGATATTTTCAAAGCCGTATTTCCTGAAAAACTATAAACTATTATATACTTAACTTCAAGCTCTCCTGCAATTTCAACGGCACTTTTAACTATTGCCTCAGTACTTTCTATATCTGATTTTTTTGGCAAATAATGATAAAGATTTGAACATTCCGTCGCAATTGCAATTTTTTTCATCATTTCAACAGCCTTGACAGGATACTTCCCTACTGCAGTTTCACCCGATAACATAACAGCATCACTCCCGTCAAATATTGCATTAGAGACATCGGAAGCCTCGGCTCTTGTCGGTCTGGGATTATTAATCATAGATTCAAGCATTTGGGTCGCAGTAATTGTTATCTTATTTTTACTATTTGCCATATCTATGAGCTTTTTTTGGATTATAGGCACAAATTCCGGTGACACCTCTACTCCCAAGTCGCCTCTTGCTATCATAATACCATCAAAGGCATCAATAATTTTTTCAATTCTGTTTAAGGCAACAGGTCTTTCAATTTTTGCAATAATAGGAATAGTTAAATTCGATTTTTCTATCATTGCCTTAACCGGCTTTATATTATCCGGTGAATCAACAAAACTCATAGCAATATAATCAACGCCGTTTTTAATTCCAAACGCAAGATCCTGCTTATCCTTTTCAGTAAATACAGGAATTGACATTGACGAACATGGTAGATTAATTCCTTTATGAGATTTCGCTACACCGGCAACTTTCACCTTACAATCAACTATTGACTTTTTTACCGCCACAACCTCTAACTCTATATAGCCATCATCAAGAAGAATGGTATCTTGCTTTTTTACCAATTTTGGCAATAATAAAAATTCCGTATATAAGTCAGCCATTATTGAACTATCAACCGATAAACTTATTATTGAATTTTTTTTTAAAGTAACAGGCTTAGCCATTTCAGCCAGTCTTATTTTGGGACCGCTTAAATCCTGTAATACTGCAACGGGTACTTCAACCTCTTTTGATATTTTCCTAATAAGCTCCAATGTTTTTTTATGATCCTCATAAGAACCGTGAGAAAAATTTAATCGTGCAATTGACATCCCTCTTTGTATCATTTTCCTCAAGATTGACTCATCAGAAGAAGCCGGACCTATTGTAGCCACAATTTTCGTTTTTAATCCCGTATTATTTTTAGTACTGTCAAAAGTAAACATAGTTTTTCTCCTTAGCCCCAAATACCAAACAGAGAGGTCGCAATTATTATACTACTTAATTTGAGAAATTCAAAATTTGAATAAAAAAAATATTTTTGTATAATGTATCTTTATAATATTAAAATTTAGGTTATATTTAAAATGGGAAAAGAAATAGAAAAAAAATTTTTAGTAAAAGGTACGAATTGGAAAAACCTTGCCGAAGGAATTGTTTATCGTCAGGCTTATTTATCAACAAAAAAAGAGAATGTAGTAAGAGTTAGAATAGTTGGAGATAAAGGATATTTAACCGTCAAGGGTTTAAATCTTGGGGTATCAAGACTTGAGTACGAGTACGAAATACCGATTATTGATGCAAAAGAAATTTTAAATAATTTATGTAAAAAACCAATAATAGAAAAGAAAAGATATAAAATAAAATTTGAAGGACTCATGTGGGAAGTAGATGAATTTTTAGGAAAAAACAAGGGACTCATAATTGCCGAAGTAGAATTATCTTACGAAACACAAGAAATAAAAAAACCTGTTTGGATAGGAAGGGAAGTAACATCAGAATCAAAATTTTTCAATTCAAATCTTGTATCAAATCCTTATTCAAAATGGTAAAAATCACAAACACCTTATATGATTACCAATCTTCAATTATTAAACTTTCGTGTCTGACACTAAATTTGAATTTATAGTTTTTTTTCTTATAAATTTCAACTTTTTCACCTGTTAACTGCTTGCTCATTTTATAAGACAAACTATTTCGTAATATTTTGTACAAGTT
>CAYOTE010000066.1:0-10599 GCA_964406785.1 uncultured Clostridia bacterium | reverse complement strand
TATTATCCATTATATCTATTCCGCATTCTAAGTTTTCTAACCATAAATAGTATTTATCGATTATATCTTTACCCTTCATAATAGCACCATGTTGAGGTGCAATAATGTCAATGTCATACGATTTTATCATTGCTACCCATTTTTTTAATATATTTCCACTCGATATATATCTTTTATGAAAGCCTTCCATATATTTTATATGTTCTTCAAAGGATTCAACAAAATCATATGGTTGATCAAAAGAAGCACCCAAATCTCCTGAATATAATATTTTTGATTCCGAATCGTATAATTGAAAGTTTCCGCTGGAATGAAGAAAATGTGCAGGGATGACGTTTAGTGTTTTTCCATTTAAGGTAATAGTCATTCCCTCGTCAGGAATAGATATTATTTGTTTTGAAACTATTCCGTCAACGCCAAAATGTGCAATAAATCGGACCCAAATTTCAGGGATATAAGCCTTTGCATCGGTTATCATTAACCATGCATTAGCCGATGCGACAATATCGGGGTCCTGATGTGAAAAAAATATATGTTTAATCTTTGAAACGGATTTAATCGCACTTGTCATTTGTGTAATTAAAGATGAATAAGTTTTATGTCCTCCCGGATCTAAAAGAATAGCCTCATCACCGTCAGCAATAATATGCTGTGTTGCCTGAATCATGCCTCCAATCGACAAATCATTGAACATTATACTCTTATGTCCATTATTGTTATACAATTCTATCATTACATCTCTCCTTTTTTATATTTGACTAATAAAAGAATTCTTAAAAAGAACTGCCATATC
This sequence comes from uncultured Clostridia bacterium, assembly GCA_964406785.1. Classification (GTDB taxonomy): domain Bacteria; phylum Acidobacteriota; class Aminicenantia; order UBA2199; family UBA2199; genus JAOZTV01. Next base: position 9,806 of record CAYOTE010000066.1, on the reverse strand, counting down.
ACTATATATGTCTAATTTAACAATAATAATGAAGTTATTCATTTTATTTAACGATACCGTTAGTCTCATTAAAAAGTTGATAAAACCTTGGCAATATCTTCTGCGGCTCTTGACATATTTAGAAACACCAAACCAAGTTTAGCTTTTTCTCTTGTTAAGGTTAATAAAACAGCGTGAAGACCGCATTGTGAAATAACGACATAACCGTTATCTCCTTTTAGAAACAATTGTTGAAGTTGTCCCTTCTTTAATTCGCTAGCGGTTTTAACGCCCATAGTTAGTATTGTGGCACTCATCGCAGCTATTTGAGTTTCTTCTAAACCTCGTGGAAGAATACTTGCTATTATCAAACCGTCTTCGGATATAATGGCACTGGCTTCAAAATCATTAGATCCTGACTGTAATTTTGATAGAATTATGTTTAATTCATCATATTTTGACATTTAGTCCTCCTAATAATAATAATTAAAGACACATCGTCCTAAGTAGTATAATAATACACACAAAATGTCAAGCCATTAAGCTCTTAAATTTTCAAAAAATTATATTAATTAAGAAAAGTTAAGAAAATGTATCTTTTTTAATAAACCTCAAAAACTATTGCGACTCTGCGGTTCTTAGCCCGTTTAATAGGCGTTGAATTATCCGTAATTCCTCGATTATCGGCATATCCCTCAACTACAAATTTTTTTTTTGGTAAGCGACCTTTATTAATTAAATAACTGACAACGCTACCTGCTCTTGCTGCCGACAATTCCCAATTAGATGAAAACCTTGCATTATGTGTAGGGATATTATCAGAATGACCTTCTACTGAAATTTTTGGACTTCCAGATGTTCTTATAATAGGAATTAATTTTTGGAATAGTGTCTTAGCTCTTGGTAGAAGTTTTATATCTCCGGCTTTGAACATTATTCCACCTTGAATTTCAAGTCTTACACCTTTTTGATCTTCGATAATACTTATACTTTCAGTAAGATTTTCTTCTCTTATTCGATCATTTATAAGTTCAATTAACTTTTTTTTTTAATCTCTCTTTGGGTTTCTTTAGGATATTTCGGAACCTCTTTTTTTATTTCCGGTTCCTCAGCGAGTGTACCCAAGAGAAGGCGTTCCTTTTGAGAACCAAATGCTTTTTCAACCGAGCCCAATACCTCTTTATACTTATTCATATCCATATTTGCAAATGATAATAATAAAACAAAAAAAGTAAGAAGAAGACTCATAAGGTCTCCAAAAGTAACCATCCACAGAGGAGCACCTTTTGCACATTTAGGACATTCTTGCTCGTCAGGCATATTTATTTCTTCTGCTCTATTGATGCTCTCAATTTAGGCTGCAAAAAAGAGGCAAGCTTTTCCTGTACAACAGCCGGATGATCTCCATTGGCAATGGACAAAATTCCACTTATGATTAAACTCTTTAACTCGGTTTCACGCTCATGAAAAAAAGAAAGTTTATCCGACAGGGGTAGAAAAAAAACATTTGCAAGTATAGAACCGTACAGAGTCGTAAGTAAAGCAACGGACATTGCCGGACCTATCGATTTAGGATCGTCCATATTCCCAAGCATTAAAACCAAACCGACAAGAGTGCCTATCATACCAAAGGCAGGTGCCGCATCACCACCAACAGCTAACATACCTATACCAACCTCATGTCTGGCTCCTGTTGAAGCAACGTCAATTTTCAATACAGCTTCTATAAGTTCAGGCTCAACACCGTCGATTGCAAGTTGAACTCCTTTTTTTAAGAAAGCATTATCTATTTTGACCTTTTCAAGTCCTAAAATGCCGTTTTTTTTTGCCTCTACGGATAAAGATAGGATGTTTTTTATCATTGTGTCGGGGCTCTCAAGCTTAGTAAATACGGTTTTCATAGCGATTTTAAAAATACCAAATACGTTGCCAAGAGGATATCGGATAAATATAGCTCCTATAGTCCCACCGACAACAATCAATAAGGAAGGCGTATCTATGAAAGAGCTGATATTGCTTCCCATAGCCATTACAATAAGTATTACAGCCGTTAATAAGCCAATAATAGTTGATATATCCATATGCCCTCTTTACTTTTTAAAATCCGAACAAAGCCGAATTATAATATAATTTAAATGTTTTTTAAAAAAAAGTCAAGAGAGAACATTCTTTTACTCTCTTAACTTTTGTATTAGTTAAATTGAATTCTCTAAAACTTTTACCTTCAATCTCGAAAGATATTCTGTAATTTTAATATTCTTAGGACAAGCTTCCATACAGTTAAATATCGTATGACAACGCCATATACCGTTTTTATCATTAACAATATCTATTCTGTCAATTGCACCATCATCTCTCGTATCAAATATAAACCTATATGCCTTTAACAGGGCTGCCGGTCCCAGATAATCTTCGTTTGCCCATAAGCTTGGGCAAGACGAAGTACAAGCACCGCATAAGATACAGTTAGATACTTCTCGTATATACTCAAATTCTTCAGGTTTTTGAATAAATTCTTTATCCGGTAAGGGGCTTTCCGTTACCAAATAAGGAATAACTCTTTCCATCTTTTTAAAAAAACCATCCATATCAACAACAAGATCTTTTAATATTGGAAACCCCGGCAAAGGCTCAATTTTAATGGTTCCTTTAAATCTATGTATGGGTGTTTCACAAGCCAAAACATTCTTACCGTTAATTTTCATTGCACAAGAACCGCAAATTGCACTTCTGCATGATCTCCTATACGATAGAGAACCGTCAATTTTCCAGTGAATTTCATTTAAAACATCAAGTATAGTTGACTCGGGATCTAAAGCAATATCATAAGATTTCCAATAAGGTTTCTTATCTGTCTCTGAATCATATCTTAAAATTTTTATTGTTCTTTTTTCTTTAGACATCTTAGTTCTCCTTAATATTTCCTTTCTATCGGCGGAAATCTATCCATATAGATAATAACTTCTTTTGTATGATCAAGCTTGATTCCGTCTTTGGTTTTCCATGCAAGAGTATGCTTCATCCATTTTTCATCGTCTCTCTTAGGATAATCTACTCGGAAGTGGGCTCCTCTTGACTCCTTTCTTGCAATAGCACCCTCTACCATAACTTCTGAAAAAGAAAGTAAATTGCCGACTTCAAACGCTTCAAACAAATCCATATTATAGATATCACCCTTATAATCAATAGAAACATTCTTATACCTTTCTTGAAGTTCTTTTATTATTCCTCTCAATTTAAGCATATCATCCTCTTTTCTGAAGACACCCACAAGTTTTGTCATATTTTCCTGTAGTTCTTCTCTTATAAAAGCGTGTCTTTCCGCCCCTTTTCCGTCCCTTAATTTTGCAACTTTTTCCAGTGCATTATCAAGATGGTTATTAGGCAATTTTTCAAAAAAATTATTTTCTATAAATTTTGAAATTGATTTTCCGGCAGTTCGTCCGAAGGTTGCAGCATCCTGTAATGAGTTTGTACCAAGTCTATTTGCTCCGTGCAATGACAGGCATGCCGCTTCGCCTGCAGTATATAAGCCCCTTACAACAGTTCCTTTAGCATCACAGATAACTTCAGTATTGATATTAGCGGGAATACCACCCATTGAATAATGTGCAGTAGGCTGTATTGGAACAGGGTCGGTTATCATATCCACCTTAAGATAATTTAAAGCTAAATCTCTAACCTGTGGTAATCTGCTTAGTATTTTTTCCTTACCTAAATGCCTTAAATCAAGATAGACATAGTCTTGTCCATTGGCACCTCGGCCTTCATTTATTTCTGTTTGTTCTGATCTTGAAACAACATCTCTTGGTGCAAGCTCCATTTTATCCTTGGCATATCTTTCCATAAATCGTTCCCCTTTACCATTTATAAGATACCCCCCTTCACCTCTTGCCGCTTCAGAAAGCAACATTCCGTGTTTATATACTCCGGTAGGATGAAATTGAACAAATTCCATATCCTCAAGAGGTAAACCGTTTTCAAGTATCAGGCTTAAACTATCACCGGTATTGGCATGAGCATTTGAAGTTATTTTAAAAGCTCTTCCGTATCCGCCGGTTGCCAATAGGACAGCCTTTGCATGAAAGGTATGAAAACCTCCGTTTCTAATATCCCAAGCAACAACTCCCCTTGCTATATTATTCTTTATTAGGAGTGAAAAAACTTGAAATTCGCTAAAGAATAAAACTCTGTGCTTAATACATTGTTCATATAAGGTGTGTAAAAGTACATGACCGGTAACATCAGCGGCAAAACATGCTCTTGGTGATTGATGACCACCAAACGGTCGTTGATTTATCTTTCCGTTTTCAGTCCTTGAAAAAGGAACGCCCATATGTTCAAACTCATATACTGTTTTTTTTGCTTCTTCAACAAAAAATTCAATAACATCCTGATCTCCGAGATAATCACTACCCTTTATCGTATCAAACATATGTAATTCTAAAGAGTCTTCGGCAACATTTGCAAGAGAGGCTGCAATACCCCCTTGAGCCGCACCGGAATGTGATCTCGTAGGGTACACTTTTGTCACAATTGCGACTTTTTTCCCGTTCTTAGCTATTTCAAGTGCTGCCCTCAATCCTGCAAGACCGGCACCCACAACCACTGCATCTAATTTATGATATCTTTCCGATTCATTTATCTTCATTATTTAACTCCTAAAGACGAGACCTTCATAATAGTCAATGTCCCTACAAACAATAAACTTATTCCAACAAGCATTAATAAGCTGTAAAGAAATATTCTCCATCCTCTACTTGAAATATAATCTTCAATAACCATCCATATTCCGTTAAGACCATGATAGAGTGCCGTAATTAAAAATAAAAATTGAATAAGGTTAAACAGAGGAGAACTCATTAATGTCTTGACCTTATCAAAGGATATCTGATGTGTTTGTTCTGAATAACCCTTGGCAAGAAAATGATAACCTATATAATGTGAAATAAGAAGTATAAATAGAACAATAGCAGATATACGTTGAAATAGCCATGTTATAGCACCTGTCTTTGAAGTTTCTTTAAAATTTTTTCTCATAATCTGTCTCCTATTTATAAGTGGGAAAGTATTATATAACTTCCCGATGCCCACATAACAAATGCAATAACCATTAAAAGCCAAAATAACTTTTTATGATACAAGGAGCCTTTGAAAAAATCTATAAATACAACCCGTATCCCGTTAAATGCATGAAACAGTATAACAAACCAGAGTCCGACTTCTAATAATTTAAATAGAGGTGAGCTCAAAAATTTCATAACTTCATCGAATTGTGTCGCACCGCCTGTCAAGGTATTGATTACCCAAATATGAAGCGAAAGGTAAAAAATAAGTGCAAGCCCGGTCAATCGATGTAGAATCCACGTCCATGAGCCTAAAAACTTGTAATAATTCAAATCAAAAAATTTTTTCTTTTTGTACAAAACAGACCTCCTTAAATATTTTTATTGTAAAAAAACAATACTTATCTGCTATTTTAATACTTTATTATTTATTATTCAACTTTTTTATTGATTTTTTTAAGAAAACGAACATATCGATTGTATTATTCGACATTTAACGAAAATTCACCAATAAATAACACCCTAATAAAAAAAGTATAAATTTCCATCTGTCTCCCGTATGAAATTACCGTTTGACATAAAACTGACTAAGTTACTTATATTTATGACTGATAAGCTTTTGCTATTTTAATACTCCTCTATAGTCTGGTGGCAACACCTGTTTTATAAATTGACAAAATTTATTCTGAGAGTTTCTTAATATGTTTAAATCGTCCTGTGTGAAATCTGCACCCGCTAAGTTTTTCAATGTGGCTCTCCTTGACAATTCAATTACTCCGATTTTATCATTATCATCCCCAAGAACAGTCGCTATCATTTTCCAAATTGGTTTAATTTCGTTGTCAGGCGTTTTTATCGTTTCGAAAATATTCAAATGTTTTTGTTGTTTAAAATTATTCTCAATATAATCGGAACTGTTTTTATAAATGTCAGAAACAATAGAATCATGTGCACTGATGGGAATCATACCGGAATTTACCAAATACTTCGGTTGACAAAAGGACAAAACAGTTTTGTCTTTATCAATCAATAGAATTGCAACTTCTTCATCATCAAGATTAAGATTATCCATATAATAATTTGTTATACCCTTAATGACAATTTTAAATGCTTCCTCTTGGTCATTAGTTGAAATCTCGTGTTTTAAAGTTTCCGTTAATAAAAAGATATCTTTCATTTTTTCTCCTGCGAGTATTAAATACTATGTATAATAAAAAAAATCAAGTTTTTTCCCAACTTTATTTTTCTATTATAAAAAAACAGGCAATCAAGGGCATGTTGCGTAACAAGTATTAATTAAAATTTTAGGTCTTTGCTTGTTTGACAAAGATATTGTTTTTTTATATTATTTGCTCTGCTAATAATTTTTTATCGGTAATTTTTAAAGAAAAGAGGATTTTGTATGCAAAAGATATTATTTGTTGGTGTTGGTGGATTTGTTGGTGCGGTGTTGAGATATCTTATCTCAGGATTAGTTTATGAGACATGGGGGGTAGCTTTTCCGTATGGTACATTAGTTGTGAATGTTGTGGGTGCATTTATTCTTGGTTTTATAGTTTCAATTACCAATGAACATTTATTTATTTCACCAGATTTAAAAATTGTTTTGACGGTTGGTGTCTTGGGTGCATTTACTACTTTTTCAACTTTTTGTTATGAGTCAATGTCTTTAATTCAAACGGGCAATACGTTAAGGGCTACATTAAATATTTTTATTTCGGTATTATTAGGATTAATATTTGTCTTTATCGGAATAAAAACAGGGAAATTAATTTAGAAGAATTGAATGAAACGGGCTGAAACGGAAAAACTTTTTAAACTATTGTTTTAAAAGTGAAAAAAATTAAATAAGGTAGTGTTTTAATTATGAGTGCAAATAAAATTAAATTGGTCGCAGCATTAGGAAATCCGGGGAACGAGTATGTCTTTACAAGGCATAATATTGCATGGCAGTTTCTTGAGTATCTTAGTTTTTATAATCAATTAAATTGGACAACAAAATTTAATAGTGAGTATAGTACAATTGCTATTGATGACGAAAAGGTTTTTTTTATAAGACCTCAGACGTATATGAATAGAAGTGGCGACGGCATACTGGCTTTATTAAATTATTTCAAACTTTCAACGGATGATCTTATTATTATTCACGATGAGCTTGAACTGGATTTTGGAACTATAAGTTTAAAAAACGGTGGCGGGCTTGCAGGGCATAACGGTTTAAGATCCATTGTGGTAAATCTGGGAACAAGAGATTTCTTAAGATTCAGGTTGGGGATTTCTAAGCCTTCAAAGGGTGGTGATATTACAAATTATGTGCTTGGAGGTTTTAACTCGTCTCAAAAAGATTTACTGCCTCAATACTTTGAGAAAAGTGCGGAAATTTTTGAATCCATATTAGAAAACGGTTTTAAAAATTACGAAAAAAAATATAAAAAATTTAAAACATTTTAAGCAATAAATCTTTCCCGTCAAATACTGCATAAGAAAAAGAATTTATCCAATCACCACAGTTGATGTAAACCTTATCTTCAAGTGTTTTTCTAACAGGTTTATGAAGATGCCCCAATATTACAAAATCAAATCCGGCATTAAATTTAGTTTTTGCGAACTCGAAATATTCTTCTTGCCAGTCAGCACCGTCGTTTCTATGTTTTCCGCTTACTTTAGAAGTTTTTTTTGCCAACCAAATACCAAAATCTATTGGAACGAATGTTTTAAAAAGAAAAATTGATAATTTATTTCTTATTATTTTTTTTAACACTCTATAGCTTTTATCTGTCTTGGCATATCCGTCACCATGTGCGATAAAAAATTTTTTATTTCCCAAGTCCGTTTTAACCTCAAATTGAATTTTTTCGTCATAACAAATAAATCCAATCTCGTCTCTAAGATATGAATTGAAATAAAAATCATGATTACCTGATATAAAAGTAATTTTTATACCTTTCTTTATAAGTATTTTAAACTGAAAAAATATATCAAACCAGTACTTCGGAATGACTTGATACCATTCAAACCAAAAATCAAAGAGATCTCCTACAATGTATAGTTCTTTTGCATCTGTCTCAATAGTCTTTAAAAAACTAATTAAATTTTTCTGTTTTTTTATTTCTTTATTATCTTTTATAAAGTTCAAATGTACATCAGAAATAAAATATATAAGTCCGTCTTTTTTCATAAATTACACCATTAAACGATTATTCTAATGCACAATACTATATAATGTCAAAAAAAGTTTAGGTGTAACCTGAAATTTGTAATATATCTTCATAAATGTTTTTATTGTTAATAAAAATTATATATCTGTACTTACCGGATGCTAATTTTGCGATTTTATCCGTAAAAATGATATATTCGTAATATTTCCCCTTTTCGCCAAATTCAAACGATAATTCGGTAACCAATTTATTGTCTTTATTGTAAAAGAGTATATATAAATTATTTTTATTTTCAATAGATTTAAGTTTTAAATAGACAAAAAAAGGAGAATGAATTTTATTGTTTTTAAAATAAATTTTTTTTACTCTGTCATTATTATCTATTATATTCTGTATGAATGAAATTTCAGAGATATAGGAATCGTTTAAAAACGGAAGCTGACTGATTTTAACACCGCAATTTGCAACAAATAATAGAGATAGAATTACTATAATGTTAAAACTTTTATAAATACTTTTTTTAATGCTAATGAGTAACCTCCTTGAATTTTAAATACATTCCGGAAATTTTTCTCAAGAAATATTTCCATTGTTTGCATTCTTCTTTCTTTATAATAATAGATTAAATTTGTAGACAGGATGATTTTTTTGGGGAAAAAAGCTTTACCGGTCAAAAGTATTGATTCCAATTTCAAGTCATTTCCCGTCAAGAATTTTAAGGCAAAATCATACTTATCCGCTTTATTATAATCAATATTAAAATTAACATTTGTTGTGCTATATCCTTCTACCCAAAAACCATCTGTTTCATAATGTGAAATCAATCCATAGTTTATTGAGAAGCCTAAGTCTCTTATACGTTTTCTTAAAACAATTGCCGTGTTAAAATTGGTGTAATTTTCCATTTGATTATCCCAAATTTGATTTATTGCAAGTATTGGGGAAATCTTCAAATCGAAGGGTAAGGTAATGCCATTTGATTTTATATTTAACGTAAAACCCGGTGATATTGTATTGGTTATTTTATTGCAAACAGGTATATGAGAAAACAAATAAAAAGTTGATAAGTTTATTCCAATGTTTTTGTCTAAAAAATTTAGTGTTTTAAAATTAAAATTAAACGAGAAGTTCTTTTTTAAACTTGTCTCAATAAAATTTTTACTTGTATTATAACTTGAAATAATATTAAAAAAATCTCCTGAAAAAGCCATGGACGAAGAAAAGTTTAATATATCGGATACAAAAGTATCTTTGAATATTGTTCTATTTATATTTAGATTTAAAGATAAATGCTTTATTAAGTGCACGGGGATGGAAATTTTATAAGAGTAGCTCTTTTTCAGATTATGAGTAAATTGAATATTAGGTGTAATTTTTTTAAATCCGATAATAGTCAGTTCGCCTTTTAAATTATAAAAAATATCCGTATCTTTACGCCCACTTATTGTTTGTGATAAAAAATACTTATAATTTTTAAAAGTTTTATTGTGTTTAAAAACCATATTAAAGGTATTATCATCCGAATTGGCAAGTAATGAAAGATTTAGAATTTTTTTTTTTTATATAAAAATTCGTTTTCACCCGATAGTATTACGCCTCTTTT
>CAYOTE010000065.1:0-10624 GCA_964406785.1 uncultured Clostridia bacterium | reverse complement strand
ATACTTTGTCCCTTATTTTTTTTCAACTACCCACACTTTCTGGCGGAGAACCTAAAATTTTAGGACTATCTTGAAACTTTAATTTTTCATATGTAAGCGTTATAATAGGTCTCTCTGGGATTGCTCTACAATTTTGATGAAAGCTTCAGGTATGTAGATTTTCTTTACACGAATAAAAAATTAGACTATTTATTCCATATCCTATATAATTGGTGGCGAGGAATGGAAATGGAAGAAAAGCGTATTAAAGGGTTTAGGCTTGTTATTGTTGGTGTAGCACTTGTATTTGTTGCTTTTGTTATTATCAGGCTTTTATTTGATGAGGGGAAAAAGCTATCTCCGTCATTTGTTGACAGTTCCACATTGATTTTTGCATTATGGATTATAATTATTCTCTTTAGTTTAACATTTTTATTTATCTTTGTAAGAAACCTTATAAAACTTTACTATGATAAGAGTAAATACTATAAGGGCGGAAGATTTAAGAATAAGCTTATTTTCTTTTTTATAACATTTTCAATCGTACCCACCTTATTACTTTTTTTCTTTGCCACGGATATGATTAATAAGGGTATAGAGAGATGGTTTAGTTTGGATGTTGAATCTATAATCCAAGAGGTTAAAACAGTTGAAGAGAGTTACTATAATAAGGCAAGAGAAGAACTTAATCATTACTCAAGAAATATTGGTGAGATGATAATGGCAAAAAAGATGTACTCAAAAACGAATAAAATTTTTTTAAAAACTAAGATTAAAGAAAAAATGAAGGAGTATAAATTAGAGGTAGTTAATATTTATAAGGATAAATTGGAACTTATGTCACTCTTGCAGGCAACCGTTCCCTTACAGGAGTATAAGGATTTGCCCTTTGAAATTATCTATAACGGGTTAAGTGCCTCTCCTTTTATATACAAGAATCAATTAAAGGACGGACTTCTATTAAGAAGTGGTATTCATTTCAATATTAAGTCAACGGGAGAAAAAATTCTCGTAATTATAGGACGGTATTATTCAGGCAAGTATGTCAGTAGTTTAAATCGTTTAAAGAATAAAGCCGAGAATTATATTGAATTAAAAAAAATTAAAGATCATGTTAAAACAACGTATATATTACTTTTTATTTTTATCACAATTTTAATAATCTTTGCTGCCTCATGGTTGGGAAAATACTTAGCCAAGGGAATTACAACTCCGATTGAGAAGCTTGTTGCCGCTGCTGCTGAAATAACTCGTGGTAATTTAGATGTTAAAATTGATTACGAGTCTAAAGATGAGTTTAACCTTTTGATTACGGAATTTAATAGAATGGCAAATGATTTAAACCTTAACAGGAATAAGCTTAATAAGAGAACAATTGAATTAAGGCAGAGACGAAGTATGAACGAGACTATTCTTAAAAATATTACATCGGGCGTAATTGCCATTAGTACTTCGGGTGAAATAATTGATATAAATCCTGAAGCCAAGAGGATGTTGGGCTTAAAAGAAAAGGAAATTATAAAAAAACATTATAGTGAAATCTTTTCAAATAATATGTTTACGGGAATCTATATGTCTATTGAAAGTTCATTTAGCTCAAAGTTTAAAACTTTTGAAAAAGAGGTGGATGTAAAAATAAAGGGAAAGATATTAAATCTTGCCATGAGAATTACTCAAATCAGAAATCCTATCAATAATAAATCCTCAGGTATATTAGTCGTGTTCACAGAGCTTACTCAATTAATCAAGGCTCAAAGGGTAATGGTGTGGAGAGAGGTTGCAAAAAGAATTGCACATGAAATTAAAAATCCTTTAACTCCGATACAGATATCAACAGAGAGGATTTTAAGAGCATTTGAACTATCCGATGATAAATTTAGAAAAGTTGTTGAAGATGGAATTAATATTGTTAAACAGGAAGTTGATTCGATAAAAAACCTTGCCGAAGAATTTTCAAACTTTGCCCGTTTACCTGAACTTAAATTTACAAAAGGAGATGTAAATTTAATACTCGATAAATTAATATCCGTTTATACCTCAATATATGAACAAATTGAATTTAGAGTTAATCTTGATGTTAATTTGCCGATAATTCTCCAAATTGATACCGACCAGTTTAAGAGAATTCTTGTAAATATAATAGATAATGCTATTGAATCAATGGATAAGATAGGTATTGTGGAAATTTCTACAAGTTTTAATAAGGATACTCAATTTGTGAGAATTGAAATTGCCGATAACGGCTCCGGTATAAGTGATGAGGATAAACAAAAATTATTTATCCCTTATTTCTCAAAAAAATCGTCCGGTACAGGATTGGGGCTTGCAATTTCATATAAGATAATCGAAGAGCATAACGGGGTTATTTCTGTTGTTGATAATACGCCACAAGGCACGAGATTTATAATAGAAACTCCTGTTTAAAACAGTTATAAGATAATATTAGGGAGAGAAAGGATGAGAAAAAAAATAATTTATTTTATTACGGCAGTGTTTGTTATATTGTTGAATATTAATGCAAAAAGCATTCATCATTGTTTGAAGGTAGATATTAACCCGGACAGTCATTTTATTAATGTTGTCGATAAAATATCTTTCAAGAAAAATGCAATAAAGTCTAAAATGTTTTTTTTATTGGATAAAAATTTAACGGTAAGTTCAAATACCCCCGGACTTATAATAAAACTCAATAAGAGTAAAATTAATGCCAAAGATTTTGGTATGGATGTGCAGGACTTTTCAAAGACCTCGAATATTTCACAAAACAAATATCTTATGATAATTAATAATGATATCAAAAATAAGCTTGAAATAACATTGACATATACCGGTAAGATTAACTATGAAATAAGGCGCTCAGGCAGTAAATATGATAGAGGATTTAGTCAGACACCGGGCTTGATATCCGATAGGGGAATCTATCTTGCCGGCTCAACATATTGGGTGCCGTGGTTTAATGAAGATTTTATGACCTACGATTTAACGGTAAGTGTGCCAAAGTCTTGGGATATTGTAAGTCATGGTAAAAGAACTACTCATAAAATTATCAAGGGTAAAAAGCTTATAAGATGGGAGTCTAAAAATCCTGCCGAAGAGATATTTATTATCGGAGCGAAGTTTCATGAATATGGGATTAACCTGAATTCGACAAAGATGATGGCGTTTTTACGTACTCCTGATGAAAACCTTGCCAATAAATACTTAGAGACAACGGCACAGTATATGGGAATGTACAGTAAACTCATAGGAACTTTTCCATACGCAAAGTTTGCACTTGTAGAAAATTTTTGGGAGACAGGATACGGCATGCCTTCGTTCACCCTGTTAGGACAAAAAATAATTCGTTTTCCATTTATTCTTCACTCCTCATATCCTCATGAATTATTGCATAATTACTGGGGAAACAGCGTATATGTTGATTTTAAATCAGGTAATTGGTGTGAGGGACTAACCGTATATATGGCTGATCATCTAATAAAGGAACAACGTGGACAGGGGCTTTCATACAGGCGAGATAAATTACAACGATTTACCGACTATGTTAATTCTAAAAATGATTTTCCACTTTCTAAGTTTTTGTCGAGAGACAGTTCTTATTCTGAAGCTATAGGATACGGCAAGAGTATGATGGTAATGGAAATGCTGAGATATATCACGGGAGATAAACTCTTTATAAAGGCACTTCAAAAATTTTACAGGGACAATAAATTTAAGTCTGCAAGTTATGACGATATTCGCATTGCCTTTGAAAGTGTTACGGGCAAAAATTTGAAATCTTTTTTTAAACAATGGATTAAAAGAAAGGGAGCTCCCGAGTTAAAAATATCAAATGTGAAATGTGATAATCGGGGCAAGACTGAATACCGCTTAAGTTTCAGTCTAAGTCAAATTCAAAAGGAAGACGTTTTTAGTCTTGATATACCCATTGCCGTTTCCTTTAAAGATACGGTTAAATTTGTAAATGTAAAAATGAATAAAAAAAAACAGTCTTATGTATTCCAATTTCATAATAAACCGCTATTAATCCAAGTTGATCCGAGATATAATGTATTTCGACGATTAAATTATTTGGAAATTCCGCCTACCTTATCTAAAATATACGGTTCGAGTAATATATTAATAGTTCTACCTTCAGGGGCAAATAAGAAAGATTTTTCTGCCTATCTTAAACTTTCAGAAAGATGGAATAAGAAAAATATAGAGGTAATGCTTGATAAGAATATTACGGTATTGCCAAGCGATAAAGATATTTGGATATTTGGTAGTAAGAATTTATTTAAAAGTATCATTGATAAGGAAATATCTATGTATGATGCTGAAATTAAAACGGATAAAGTTCGTTTTGGTCAAAGGGTACTCGATACGAAGAATAATAGCTTTGTCATTAGTCTCAGAAATCCGAATAACCCTAAGAAAACGATAAACTGGCTTAGGGTACAAACACCGGAAACGATAGACATACTTGCAAATAAATTAATGCATTACGGTAAATACAGTTATCTTGCATTTCAGGGTAAGGATGTTGTAAATTCAGCAAAGGGAAATTGGAATGCAATACAGTCTCCTCTAATGGTTAAAATAGATAAAAATGATAAGACTGAAGCGTTTACTAAATTACCTAAGAGAAATGCTCTTGCCTATCTTAGACCTTTATTCTCCTCGAAGAGAATGATGAAACATATTAAATTTTTAGCCTCCGATAAACTTAGAGGACGAGGTTTGGGAACGCCAGGAATTGAACTTGCTGCCAATTATATTGTTGAGCAATTTAAAAAGATAGGATTAAAACCCGGAGGAGAAAATGGAGATTATTTTCAGCCCTTTACAACGGTAATAAATGCACAAGGTAAGAAAGGTGTTGTTAAAAATATTATTGGATACATACAGGGAACGGAGTCAAAATACAATAAAGAGGCAGTTATAGTCTCGGCACATTACGATCATCTCGGTTTGGGTTGGCCCGATGTAAAAAGTGGAAATAAGGGGAAAATACATAATGGTGCAGATGATAATGCCAGCGGTATTTCAGTTATGTTGGAGTTAGCACAATTACTTAATAAAACACATAAACCTAAAAGAAGTATAGTCTTTATTGCCTTTACAGCAGAGGAAAACGGGCTAATAGGCTCAAAATACTTTGTTAATAATTATAAGAAATTTCTACCTGAAAAAATAATAGGTAATATTAATCTTGATACCGTTGGTCGTCTTAATGGTCAAAAAATACTGGTATTAAATACCTCAAGTGCAAGGGAGTGGAAGTTTATTTTTATGGGTGCCGGATATGTTACGGGTATTGCCTCTGAAATGGTTAGTCAGCAAATAACGGCAAGTGATCAAAAGTCGTTTATAGCAAAGGGTATTCCTGCCGTTCAAATTTTTTCAGGAGGACATTTAGACTACCATACTCCTGAGGATGATATTGATAAGATTGATTCTGACGGGCTTATCAAAATTGCATCTTTTGTCAAAGAGGGGATTGTATATCTTGCCGATACAGATAAAAAATTAACTTTTAAAGGCTTAGATAATGGTAAAGAACATCAAAAAACCAATAAAAAATCATCAAAGAAGAGAAATAGAAGAGTTAGTACCGGAATAATGCCTGATTTTGCGTATAACGGAAGGGGCGTAAAAATAGTTCTTATAAAGAAAGGCTCTCCGGCAGACAAGGCAGGACTAAGATTGGGAGATATTATTATTAAATTAGGTAAATATAAGGCTGATAATTTACGAGAATATTCCAATGATTTAAAAAATTTTAAACCGAATGATAAGACTGTAATAACCTATATAAGAGACGGAAAAGAATTTACAACAACGATAATATTGACTAAAAGATAGTAAGATATAACAAAACAGGAGTAAAAATGAGTTTAAGAACGAATTCAAGGGCAAACTGGGGGACAAAGTTAGGATTTATTCTTGCAGCGTCCGGCTCAGCTGTAGGACTTGGTAATATTTGGAAATTTCCCTATATAACAGGTGTTTATGGTGGAAGTGCATTTGTCCTTGTCTATCTTGGATGTATATTAATTGTAGGATTGCCGATAATGATTGCCGAATTAATTATAGGACATAAGAGTCAAAAAGACCCCGTAGGCGGATTTGCCGTTTTACATAAGAAAAAAAGTCCGTGGATGTTTGCGGGTGTTATAGGGGTGGCAGCAGCTTTTCTAATACTTTCTTTTTACAGTGTTGTTGCCGGTTGGTCAATGGCATATATCTTAAAGTCTGTTATAGGTTTTTCCGGCTCGGCAAAAGAAATAGTCGCTCAATTTAAAACATTGAAGGGCGACCCTCTTATGTCAATAATGTGGCATACAATATTTATGGGACTTACCATAGGAATTGTTATAAGAGGTGTGCAAAAGGGTATCGAAAAATGGTCGAAGATACTTATGCCGGGATTGGCTTTAATACTCTTAGGGCTTTCTTTTTACGGGTTTTTCTTTACGTCGGGGGGTGTTAAGGCTCTTGAATTTTTATTTAAACCCGATTTTTCAAAATTATCATCGGAAGGGGTATTATCGGCACTCGGTCATGCTTTTTTTACTTTATCTCTTGGTATGGGGGCAATGATTACATACGGGAGTTATCTTAAAAAAGATGTAAATATTGCAAAGTCGGCGTTAATTATTTCGCTTCTTGATACAGTTATTGCACTATTGGCAGGAATTGCAATTTTTTCCATTGTTTTTGAATACGGTGGAAAGGCTACTGCCGGTCCGGGATTGATATTTGAAACCTTGCCCGTGTTATTTAAGGAAATGGGGCAGTTTATTTCGGTTCCCTTTTTTTTATTATTAACATTTGCCGCTCTAACTTCGGCAATAAGTCTTTTAGAGGTTGTTGTAGCTTATTTTATTGATGAAAAAAAATGGTCAAGGGTAAAGGCTAGTCTATTAATCGGAGGGTCTATATATTTAATCGGCTTACTCTCGGCTATTGATAAATTAAAAATACCGTTTATGGGCAAGGAACAGTCTTTTTTTGATATTTTTGATTTTATTACTACCAATTATATGTTACCTATTGCCGGATTATTAACAAGTCTATTTGTTGCATGGATTATAAAGGAGAAGATAAGAGTTGAAGGCTTCAATAGTATGCAAAAAGTTGGTATTTTATATCTTTTCTGGAAATATACATTGAGATATTTAACTCCGATAGCTGTTATGATAATTATTCTGCATGGTTTTAATATAATTTAATAATTACCAAAAATGCAAATATCAAAACAAATACTAAAGAATTCGGAAAAGCTTAATTCAATAATTAAAGACTATAAATTACTTGAAGAAAATATATTTATAGGAAGAATATCAGATATTGCATTAGAGAATAAAAATTTGGTAATTTCTAAATTAGAGGCAATCTTAGATGATGATAAGACGGGTATTCATCTTAAATATTTAATTATAAAACTTACGGGTACTTTGAAATATCAAAAGTTCATCCCCGTACTTACAAAATTATTAATTAAAGAGGATAAGGATAGAATGATAGGAGAGATTCTTAATAGTTTATCCAATATCATAAATATAGAATCCTATAAAACGGTAACTGCATTTTTTTCTGAGCCTAAAAATAAAATCCATCTTCCTAAATTTAACACTTATCTGAAAGTATTTTACGGTAAGAGTCCTTTAATATATCATTTTGATGTGTTTTACAGAGAGAGAGGTGATGTTAATAATATTGATATTAGCAGTAAGTACTTAATTACGCATTTAGAGCAGACATATGTTAAAAACATACTGCCGGCAATTTTCAGTAAGTATGATAATATCAGTCTTGAGGCATTAAAAATTCTTGAGAAAAGACCCGGAACACTTTTCTATAAGAGTATTGATGAATTATTTAAGAGCAGGTATAAACAATCTTCTGAAATATACTTTCGGCAAATGACAAGGACCTTATTGGAAAATGCTATAATCTCACCACATAAGAAAAAACTCTATATTAAATTAAAGAATTATTTGAATGAACTTCAGGGAGATGAGAAGAATTATTTTATTCTGCTCTTATTAAAACTTGATACAAAGCAGATTTTAAGCGAAGCTGTCAGCATTTATAATCAACTGTCAATAGAGGACAAACTTAGTTTTTTAAATAACCTTGAACCTTTTTTATATCCGATATACGGAAATTTTATAAGAGACTTGCTTATCAAAGAGGTCAATGAAGATATACTAATTAAAATTATATCAATTATTATGCTAAACAAAGAGTTCGATTTCTTATTTGAAATAGCAGAAAAACAGAGAGGCGTAAAAAGAGAATATTTTATTTCAATGATAATAGAAACCGGAATCAGTGGATTAAGTCATTATATGAAATCATTTTTATCGCTGTCAGAGAGTAATACAATTATTATCTTTGCAATTGGATACATAATGAATGATTCTCCGGATACATACTATAACGAAATTGCCAATTTATTATTATCAGGTGTTGTCGTAGAAATAAAACAAAGAGTATTGAGAAATATTAAAAAATTCAACGATGAAAACACGATAAAGATAATTGATGCCATTCTCGAAAACAAAACAGTCTTAAAAAAACTTGAAAAAGATTTTTTATTATTAATAATAGCCTTACAAAAAAGAGAACTTTTTAACGGCAAATTATTGGAGCTTATACTTAATAAGGTTTTATTAATGATGGAAGAGGCTGAGCCTGAGCAAATTGTAAATTTTATTTACTTTTTTGACAGCTTCGAAGTAAAAATCGATGCACATAAAAAACTCATTACCGATGAACTAAAGATGATTCAAAATACATTATTGAAATCATCAAAAAACGATAATCTCGTAAATATGATATACAAACTAATTAAAAAAACAAACTCTTAACACCGCAACAATAAAGACAATTGAGATTAATGCAGTTAGAATGGGTTAATTAAGAGATGTTTTTTATATGCTGAAATATTTTTTTATTCTGTTAAAAATAGTCTTTGACTCTTTATTGATTTTTTTTTCAATTTTATCATTTATTTGTTTGCTGATTTTTGTCAGACCTAACTTTCTTATTGCTATAACCTCGGCAATTTTTTGAGCCAGTTCCTCATTCATATCAATTATTTCTTTAAATTTATTTGATGGGATTCTTAAAATTTGACTTTCTTCACGTGAGACAACATCCGCTGTTGCCTTATTTCCCGTTAAGGCTGATATTTCTCCAAAATAGTCATCTTGATGCAGAGTATTTAATACGGTATTATTTTTTATTATATTTACCTGTCCATCAATAATATAGTAAAAATATCCTCTTTTTTCTCCGTCTTTTATTATTATTTCATCTTTACCGAATAGCTCTATTTTGTAATTGCTTAACAAACTTTCTAAATATTTGTTTTCAATTAATTTTAATATTTCATTTTTTGATAATCTTTTTGTGATATCTTCTAATGATATCTCAGATTTAATGTCTTTTTTTATATATACGTCTCTAATTGGAAAAGGGATTTGTATATTATTTCTTTTAAAGGCGTACCATATTTTTTTTCTTATTTCGCTTTCTATCATATTACGTTTAGAGGCATCATTAGTCCAATATTTTATTTCATAGTTAATTGCAAAATCGTCAAAGGAATGTAAAAAAACGTTCACAGTTGATTTATGGATAATACCGTCTATGTTATATAGGCAACCTTTAAGCACGTCAATGACAAAATCAGGACTATTCTTATAGCTGACACCAATTTTAAGTCTTAAAGCAAATTTATTTTTATAATTTACTATTTCTTTTTTAGAAGCACTCTGATTGGGTATTAGTACCAAGATATTATCAATTGTTCTAACTTTGACTGCTCTCCATCTTAATTGTTCTATTTTTCCCTCAATATCGCCAATTCTTATCCAGTCGCCTATTTCTAACGAATCTTCAAAATTTAAGGCAATACCTGAAAATATATCGCCCAATATATCCTGAAGAGCAAATCCGGCTACAACGGTAACGATTGCCGATGTGGCAAGAATTGCGGTTATTTTTATATTTAAGTATGAGTTAAATATAATAAGAGTGCCTGAAATATATAATATTATTACAAAAATATCTTTAAACAATTTTATGAATGAGACTTTAAATTTATAGATAATAAAATAATCAAAAATAATAAAGACAATTATTTTTATGGCAGTAATCAACAAAAGAGTAAGAAGTATTAATCCGAGAATATAATTTAAAGTTAATGAATAAAAATATTCTTTTATCAATTCAGTTTTAAGAAGATATAATAATCCACTTAAAATAGACATAGAAAATAAAAAAGGTATTGTTGTTTTGAGATTTTTATAAAAATCATTTTTTATTGTTAAAAAATAAAAAAGAATAAAAAGAGCAAAGGAAACAAAAGATAGGGACAAACTGACTTCTATTATCATAGATACATCTTAAACCATTTTTAAAAAAAATTCAATAAGATTAAGCAAGATTAAGCAAGATGTTAGAGGGAATTGTGAGAAAAGGAGTATAAAAGACACTTGAGACGGTTTTTGAAATCGAACTTTTGCATTTAACGATAGCTCTTTTCCTGTTATGGGGATATGTAAAACAGTTAAAGATAATTAAAGAAATAGGGATGATGTTTTATTTTTTTACTTTATCCAAAGTAATGAAATTAATAGCAGTATAACAA
>CAYOTE010000064.1:0-10627 GCA_964406785.1 uncultured Clostridia bacterium | reverse complement strand
TGTCTTATTTCACTTTTAACCCACCATATAGCATAGGTGTAAAATTTATTATCTCTTGACAAGTCAAATCTCTTTAATGCTCTAATAAGTCCCTTATTCCCCTCATTAATAAGATCAAGTAAATTATCTTGCTTAAAATAGTATCTTAAAGCCTCTCTTATAACAAGTCTTTGATTTGAAATTATTAACTTTGAAAATGACTCCTTATTTCCTTTTTGAGCTTCTTCAATTAATTTTTTTTCTTCTTCAGTTGATAGTATTGGTATATTATTGATTTTGTTAAAATATAAACTCAGCGAATTTTTAGCGTTATAACTATTTTTCTTCATTTTTGAAAAGTGTTAAATTTGTTGAAGACAATCTCACAATTGCATTTTTTTTTTCTTCAAATAAAACTTCTTTACCTGAAAACTCTTTTTTTAATTCCTCAATAAATTTAGAAAATTCTTTCTGCATAATTCTCATTTTTTCTTTCATATTAAATATTATCTCAATCCCTGCAAGATTTACGCCCATATCTCTGGACAAATTGAGAATAAATTCGAGTTTTTCTAAATTTTCTTCCGTATAGACTCTTGTGTTACCCGAAGATCTTGTTGGAATGAGCAATCCTTCTCTTTCGTATAATCTGAGTGTTTGAGGATGGATATCATATTTAGATGCAACCGCTGATATTAAGTACGTTCTTTCTTTCATTCTACAAGTTCCTCTCTTGGGTTATATGTTGCTTTTTTGTCAATTTCCTTTAGCAATTTCCTAACCTCAATATCCTGAATTGAAGGAGGCACTATTTTAATTTCAACAATTAAATCACCTCTTTTATCCGTCTTATTATTTCCTACACCTTTTCCCTTTAATCTCATTTTTTGCCCTGAAGATGTTGACGGTGGAAGTTTTAAAAGTGTTTTACCGTCAAGAGTAGGGACTTCGACCTTACCACCGAGAGCTGATTCAGAAAAAGTTATAGGCAGAATTATTTCCAGATTCATACCGTTTCGACGATAGAATTTATGCTTAGTTACATTAATAGTGATAATGAGATTTCCTGCAGGACCACCAAATTTTCCGGCATTACCCTTATTTGGTATTCTAACCTTCGATTGATCGTCAACACCTTGGGGTATTCTTACTCTTATCTTTGTTAATTTATCAACTCTTCCATCACCGTGACAGACCTTACAATTACTACCCGGCAAACTACCTGTGCCTCCGCATGCCTGACATGGTACGGCAAATTTCATAAATCCCGTTTGTTTCTGCGTTTTACCACTACCCTTACAATACGGACAAATAGTTTTTTTTGATGATGGATCAATCCCTTTTCCTGAACAGGTATTACACTTATCCTTTCGGTTTATTTGAATAGATGTTTCTATACCTTTTACCGCATCTATAAAACCTAAATTTATTGAATATCTAAGCTCTTCACCTCTCATAGGAGTGTTAGAACTTGCACTCTGACTTTTCCCCTGTCCCTCATATCCTCCAAAAATGGTCTCGAATATATCTCCGAAGGAATTTGAACCGGAACTGTTGAAATTAAATCCGTCAAAATTATGTGCATTAGCATTAGACCTCGAATTATTTGAATAGGCACCAAGATCACCGTACATATCGTATTCTTTTTTTTTTACAGGATCGTTTAATACTTCATAAGCTTCTGTTATTTCCTTGAATTTTTTTTCGGCAGCCTTGTCTCCGGGATTCAAATCAGGATGATATTTACGGGCTAATTTTCTATAGGTTTTTTTTATTTCCGCAGCAGTCGATTTCTTACTTACACCAAGAATTTTATAATAATCACTCATATTAGAATTTTACTCGACAAATCAAAAAAAATCAACCTTAAAAGCATTTACAAAAATTTTAATTATAAATCTACTGCAATCTCTAATACGCCCATTCTAACTGCGTTAAGCTCAATTCATTTTCATTGCTACATCGTATAACTATCCCTTATTTAATTAAATTGTTTTACTTGTTATAATTAGCGTCCTCAACATTTCTTTAAATTTTGATGAAAAATTCACACATTATTTTTGAGTTGTTTTTATTGTATTAATATGATAAAATTTTTTATCATAAGTCATGATAGGCTTAGATGAACTTATTTGTGCATTTTTTTATGGAGGGAGTAAAGTATGGCAAAAAGAATTTTAGTTCCGTTGGACGGTTCGGATTATTCTAAGAATGCGGTAAAGGTGGCTATTGATATGGCATTAAAAACCGATGGTACCGTGATTGGGCTTGGAATAATTGATAGAGATGAGATAGAGGATTCAACAATGGGTGCCGGTATAGGTGCCAGTTATTTTGCTGAGCATCTTGAGCAACATAAGTTAAATGATGCTATAAAAAAGATTAAGTATTTCCTTGAAGATTTTGAAGAACTATGTAAATCTGCAAAGGTTAAATATGAGGTTTATAAAAAGTCAGGTGTTCCTTTTGAAATGATTGTTGAACTTGGTAAGACTTCGGATATAATTATAATCGGAATTAAGACCTTTTTTCATTTTGAAACCAGTCCTAAAGATGGTGAGACCTTAAAGGATTTACTTGAGGTTAACGTCTGCCCTATTATTGCAGTACCTAAAACCGAGGTTAGGATGACCGGAAATATTCTTCTCGCTGCAGATGGTTCTGTAAAGTCAGCTAAGGCAATGAGGGTTTTTACTCATATTTCGAGGAACAATGCAAATATAAAGAAAATTTTTGTTCTCAATGTGAGTGACAATATGGATGAATCACAAATCCTCTTAGAGGGTGTTGATAAGTATTTAAAAACGCATGGCTTCAATGTTGAGACCTTTACAAGGGTAGGAAAACCTTATAAGGAAATAATTAAATTTTCAGAAGAAAAGGATATAGGGCTAATTGTAATGGGTGCGTACGGTAATTCGGATTTATCAGCACTTTTATTTGGAAGAACATCACTTAAGGTTATTGAGCACGGTGAAATTCCGGTTTTTTTCTATCATTAACTATCTAATGATACATGAAATAGCAAAAGTAAACGGTAAGGTTATCACCGAGAGACATTTGGATGATATGGTTCTATTATATAAACAACAGACTAATACTAATACTATAAATGAGTCTGAGAAAAAAAAAATTGTAGAACAAATAATAGATAATTTTTTACTCTTAGGTGAAGCAGAAAAACGGAATATAGTGGTAGAATCCGAAATTATAGAAAAAAATATTGCAGAAATAAAGAAACAGTTTGAAGCGGATGATAATTTTTATGATGAATTAAAAAAACATGGAATAAGCTATGATGTCTTTAAAAAGAATATAAGGGATACTCTTTTAATTCAAAAATTTGCCAATGATGAATCTCAAAAAAATGTAAAAATTACGGCTGATATGTTGGAGACTTATTATAAAATGCATAAAAAAACTATGATTTCTCCAGAGATGGTAAGAGCAAGACATATTCTTGTAGGCAAGAGCCAGGCTGGTTCAATGGAAAAAGCTAAAGAAAAGGCAGATAAATTATTGGAAAAGCTTAAAAATGGTGCTAATTTTGAAAATACTGCAAAAGAACATTCCGATTGTCCTTCTGCCGCAAAGGGTGGAGATCTCGGTATGTTCAGACGAGGACAAATGGTACCCGAATTTGAAAAATCAGCTTTTTCTTTAAAGGTTAATGAGATTAGTAATCCTGTATCCACAGGTTTTGGCGTACATTTGATAAGAGTTGATGAAAAGATACAGGGAAAAAGCGTACCATTTAAAGATGCTCAGCCCTATATAGAAAAAATAATCTTTCAACAGGAAAGCCAAAAGGTTATGAAGGCACTTGCCGATGAACTTAAAAAAACTGCCGAAATAGAAGTCTATTAATTTAACCGATACAATAACTATCAATTAATTGTTGTACTGCTGTTTAAGAAAGGAATAGCAAATTACTCCTTTCTTAAAACCTAAAATTTTCATCAAAATTGTAGCGAAATGTCCAAGATGCTTATTATAACAAGTTAAGCGATTGAAACGAATGAAACATAGTTTCGCTATTTTGAAGTGAAGACGATTGAGCTTAACGCAGTTAGAATGAGTAGTATATTGGGCATTGCAGTAAGTTTTGATTAAAATTTTAGGATATTATTGTTTTTTGTATCATAAGCAATAATATCGGTTCTATTATAATTGAAAATAAGGCATAGGAAAATACAAAGCCTATTAATAATAGAAATATAGTGAAATCATGTGCTATTCCGTTACCTAATGCCAAGGCAAGTGATATAAATCCGAAAAATATTGTAAGTAATATAAATGACCCGTAACCGGCAGAATATATTTTAAGAAGTTGTATTTTAATTTTTTTATTATTTTTATTAAATGAATTTTTTTTTTCAATTATTGAAGCGACATAAAAAGCTAATACGAGTCGTCTTAGCGGAAGTATATTTTCTTCTTTAATTATTTTTCTTTTTACTATTTTATAATCTTTGTTTGAGAAAACAATATTCTTACCTTTATTATCGTCTTGTTGGATATTTTTTATAAATTTTAAAAACTTATAATTGAAAATAAAATTAGAGTTTTTGAAAAAAAATTCTTTTAATATATATAATGCACATAGTATTAGAATACAGATATCAATAATGTATGAAAACTGTATTCTATGCTTTAAACTTATAAAGAAAAAAGGAATAATTATAAGGAGGGTTATAAAAAAAAGTATTGTTTTTTTCAATGATGTTATTAAAAAATTCATTAAATTATTACTAATAAAAACTAATATGAGTTTTATATCTTCAACCATTATTTCTCCTATCTTAGTTTAATACTTATTATACTGATAATTAAAAATATTACTGAAATAATCCAAAATCTTACAACTATCTTGGGTTCTGCAATCCCAAGAAATTGGTAGGTATGATGTATAGGTGCTCTGTAAAATATTCTTCTCTTGAGAAATTTTATACCTATAAAATCTTGAATAAATACTGAAAGAAATCCTATAACAAAGACTCCTCCGGCTATTATAAATAGTAGTTCTTTTTTTAAAAGAATTGCCGATGTTGCAATTACACCGCCCAAAAATAATGAGCCAGTATCACCCATGAATATTTCCGCAGGATATGTGTTATACCAAAGAAAGGCTGCCAATGCTCCAATAAGTGCGGCAAGAGCAATAGATAACTCTCCCGAGCCTTTTATATATGGGAATAATAGGTATGAAGCTGCTTTTGAATTGCCGAGAATGTATGCAAATATAGCATAGACCACGGTTACAAATGAAACGGGAACCGTTGCTAAGCCGTCTAACCCGTCTGCGAAATTTATAGCATTCGATATCCCGATTATAACGAGTACAATAAATATATAATAAAACGTTGAAAGGTCAATAACAGACGATTTAATAAAGGGGGCAAAAAGATGACTTATCATGTTTGGTGGGAATGGAGATGAGTTAGGCGATAAAACCAAAATGGCAAGAATAATTCCAAAAAGTGCCTGAAAAAATAGTTTTAAGCTACGACTTAATCCTGCATCACTTGAACCTCTAATGCTTTTTAAATAATCATCTATAAATCCCAAAGCCGTAAACCAAAAAGCCGCAAATAGTATTGTGTGAATAAAAAAATTATTCAAATCACTCCAAATAAGAACTGAAATTAGAAATGAAATAAATATTATTAAACCTCCCATAGTCGGGGTACCGTCTTTACTTATTGAAGATATATCCCCGTATTCTCTTGTTTTGTCTCTGAAATTTAATTGAAAGATTATCTTTATTAGTTTTCTCCCAAAAATTAAACCGAATATAAATGAAGTCAGCATAGCCATTAGAGCTCTAAATGTTATATATGAAACCAATCTTGGTATTTCAATAGAATTAAAAGTGCCTAATATCCAAGTTATCATTCTATCTCCCTGTAAATAATTCTAATTAATTGTTTTAATTTAAACTCCGCTCTAAAATTGTTTGAAGTAATAAGAATACGTTCTATATATTTTTTTATTTCTGCCGCATTTAATATTTTACGTTTGTAAAAGTTCAATAGAAGGCTGAGGATTTCTTCTCTGATAAGAGAGTTACTATGTAAGAAATATTGTTTTAATAAGTTTAAATTTTCTATGTTTCCGAATTTTGAAATAAATTTTATGTAGGAGAGCTTTTCTTCAATTCTTACCTTATGAAATTTTTTTATCATTATTTTTTCGAATACGTTATACTCTTCTTGTGGCATATTTTGAATCAATAGCATTATAGCTGCAATTCTTATCTCATAATAAGAATTTGATAATAATCTAATTATATTATCTTTTATCTGAGGATTCCAAATATTAAGTTGAGAAAGTGAGTTTACGGCATTTCTTTTAATGAAATTATTTTTTTTCGAATCAATAATATCAAAAAGTATATTTATTTTTGATAAATCCTTAAATAGGCCGATTAATTTTATTCCTATATTTTGTACAGCCCAATTAGAACTTGATGTATAAACGTTTATTTTATAATTATAATCATCCCCGTACTGCTCGGGTTTGCCTTGAACGGAATTTAAAAAACCGAATGGTGACAGTAGGTTTAGCGGTGTTTTTTTAGATTTTACAGGTTTCCTTTTTTTAAATATGAGAACTTCTGTGTTTTTTAAGATTATTGAAGATAAAAAGTATGTTGCAAATCCTATTAAAACGGAAGAAATTAATAAGGTTAAGTTTGAAGCAAGTTTTGAAGAAAAATGTAGGTTAGAAAATATTATTTTTGTCTCAATAAGAACAACGCTCATAATAAATGCGGAAAAAACAGATTTTAATATTGGTCCGGTAAGTTCATTTGAATGTACTAAAATATCTTCATTTTTTAACTTATATTTTAGTACTATGACTCTTATTGTGGAAAAAAGAATAAAAGATATTGAACTTGCAAGAGCAAGACCTATAAACCCAAGCTCTGTATTTACAAGATAAAAGCAAAGTGAAATATTCGTTGTAATCATAATTGCATTTAAAATCATTGACGTTTTTATGTCTATTCGGGCAGAAAAAATTCGAGAGGTTAGAGAATAAACCCCCCAACCTACGAGTCCCACAGAGTATGCCTTTAAGGCTTGAGATGTAAAAATAACATCCGACGTATTAAAACTGAACCTTTCCAATAGTATGGAAACTATTTCCTTAGAGAATAAAAACATTATTATTGATATTGGCATTAGTAAAAATACATTTGTCTTTACACCGTCAACAAATAGCCTCTTTGCCTTGTCTTTATCAAAAAGTGCAATCTTTTCGGAGAATTCTTTTAATATAACGGTATTAATACCCTGTGATATAATTGCAAAGGGTAAACGAAATATTGTCTTTGAATAGTATATATATGATAAGGTGCCTGTACTTAAGCCTGATGCGATAAATTGGTCTATAATCTCAGATAATTTTGATAGAAGCACATCAATCGATATTGGCCATAATTGTGAGTAATATCTTTTGTTTGTAGAACTTGAGAAGTTAAATACCGGTTTATATGAAAATTCAAGAGATTTTTGCTTAAGTACTCCGGCAGTAAAGGGAAACAAAAATAATATCTGTAAGATACCGCCTAATAGTACTCCGATTGCGAGCGAATAAATACCTATCGTTGAATTTAATAGCAATATGGAGCTTACTATTCCAACCGAATAAAAAATCATTGAAGCTTCAGCCGTTCCAAATCTATTAAATGCCTTAAGGTATGATGACATAATTGCCGATATTGTAACTAAAATCAAATAAGGAAACATTAACCTTGTCATATTAATAGTTTCGTTTAATACACCCTTAGCTATCAATCCAGGAAATAGCGTTCTTATCAGTACAGGAGCAAATATAATACCTAAGATTGTAAATATTAACGAAATAAGAAGAGTAACATTAATTATTGAAGAAGAGGATGTCCATACCTTTTTTTTTGTACTTCTGTGTAAAAGACGGGAAAAAATTGGGAGAAAAATATTATCCATAGCATTTTCAGCAACAATTCTTCTAATTAAATTCGAGAGAGTCAACCCAACCGAGAAAATATCCATTATCTTTCCGGCACCAAAAACCGCAGCTGTAACAACTTCTCTTAAAAATCCGCCCATTCTTGAAACTAATATACCAAGAGAGGAACCTCGTATTTTTAAAGCTGTTGATTTGTTATCTATGGCAATATCAATCTCTTCAGTATAAGTTTTTAAGCTAAATTTATAAGTATCATTATTATCATCGGGAATCGATATAATATCCTCTTCTTTTATCTCACACCATTTTTCAACTTCTTTTTCATTAACAAAGACCTTACCCCTTATTCTTCTAATAAGCATCTTACCGGTACTATTGTCCGTCTTAATTTCAAAATACACATTTTTTAGAAAATGTCCGAGATTATAATCGCTAAAGAATGAATTCCCAAAACTTGTTGAGTTAAATACCATTTCATAAGTTTTTTCATCAAAAAGTGACTGAATATAATAGGTTTTCAGTTTTTTGTTTGCAAAAATTTTTTTCTTGGCTATTATTTTTTCTATTTCATTAACGATTAAGGACGGGCTGTCAATTTGTTTTATTTCCGATAATGCAGATTGTATTTTCTTAAGATTTGTCTTTGAAGAGATTAACTCTTTTATTTTTTTGTAAAGAGGAACATCGGCTATGTATATATCTCGTGAATTGTCCTTCATAGTTAAATCTTCATAAATAATTTCAGCTGCTCCGATATTTTTAAGCTCTTTTGCATTAAGAATTTGGTGATCACCGGGGAGATTAAGTTTGGGAATTAGAATGGACGGTTTTTTTATAACGGTTATTTCTTTTATTGTCCCTGCTCCCGCTCTGCAAACTATAAGATCGGATATTGCATAAATCTCATCGATATTTTCGTAGTATTCTCTAATTATTAATCTACTATCTATTTCAGGCGGAATATTAACTTGAGAAAGTAGTTCAACTGTATCATCATAAGCCTTATAAGATTTGGAATAGCCCCTACCGGTTGAAAAAATAATGGTAAGTGTAGAATCCGACAAAAGCATCGGTATAATTTCGACCATAGCTTTATTTATGGTTCTCGCACCGCCACTTCCTCCGAACACAAATAAGACCTTGTTTTTTATGGGAATATTATACTTCTTCTTGATTATTTCAGGATTTTCAGTTGATAATCTAATGGACTTTCTTAGCGGATATCCTGTATAGATTATTTTATGTGTTGGCAAAAATGCCCCTGTGGATTTAAAAGAAATTCCAATTTTCGTTGCAAACTTTGCTATCAACATATTAAGACGACCCGGTACTGCATTTTGCTCGTGTATAAAAACCTTTATCTTTAACAGAGCCGCTGCAAGCAGTACGGGAGCTGCAACATAACCGCCACTTCCTATTATAATATTCGGTTTGAATCGTCTAAGTATAAAAAAACTTTTGACAAATCCTATGAAAATAATAAAGAGAGAGAAAATTGTTCCTAAACTTTTTATCTTTAAAGGAAGTCCCTTTGAGGGGATTGTAATAAAATCAATATTATTATTAAGCTTTTTTATTATTTTTTTCTCAGCACCGTCTTTAGTACCCATATACAAGAATTTTGTTTCAGGATACTTATCCTTTAATGCTTCAAAAATTGCAATATTAGGGTAAACATGCCCCCCTGTACCACCCCCTGTAAAAATAATTCTTTGCCTATTCATTTTAATCACAGAGTATAACATAAAAATCATTTGATTAAAATTTCAGAAAACACCTAAAATTTTAATCAACTTGGATTGCGTTGGTTTTTTTATTGATTATTTACTTTAATATCAAACTTACACTATTTTTTTCATAAAATAGGTCAAAAATTTTCGGATTATTGAGGTTTTTTGTATTATATTGTTAAATATTAACAATATAATGCTTTTTGTTTACACTTCTCCTATTAAATTTAACCACAAAATAAAAACAGTTATTATTAGTGTTAGTTATATTGGACTCCATTTCAAATTCTCAATTCTCCTTGTAAGTTTTTTAAATAAAGTAATGTTTCTAACATAAATAAACAAACTTTTGGCTCTTGTTGTAATCCTCCCCGCAAGATAAACAAAATGTAGTCTAAATGCTTTCATACGCCTTGTTTTCCAGCTATTATCTAATATCAAATTCTTATAAAGCTGTACAATATTCAAAGAAAAAATCATCATTATCCACCAGAAAGCATTTGCCCCAAATTTACCTGATGGGAATTGGCTTCCTGCAAATTCACTTTTCATTACACTATGAATTTGTTCCGAATAACCACATCTTTTATTATGCCAATGAAATAATTCTTCTCCTGTTAAATCAGTTCTATTAGTTACAATTACTCTTATGCTGTATTTCGAACCGTCTTTTGTGTATTGCTTTTTATTATTTTCTTTCTCTTCTTCGGTCTCTTTATTATTATTTTGTGCTTCAAATAAGGGCTTTTGCTCAATAATCTTATTTCTGACTGCAATATATCGAAATCCTTCTCCTTTTGGATTATCAGGTATATGGTTTAGCTCTGCCCATTCCCAACGTTCTTTATCCGTATTATTTTTATTTTTTAATACTTGTTCTCTACTTTGATTTATCTTTGCCCATTCTTTATTTTCTATTACTTTTATCTCTTCTCGAATACTTTCATATATTTTTGAACTAA
>CAYOTE010000063.1:0-10710 GCA_964406785.1 uncultured Clostridia bacterium | reverse complement strand
TCGGACCGTCTAAAATAATTTTTATTGCAATTTTGTCAGAAGCCTTTATATCTAAGTGAGGAGAGATAGCAGACATTATCTTCTCTACAAACCGGCTCTGCCTTGTTTCTTTAACTAATGCTATTTCTTTTCTTTTCATATTTATCCATCCTTGCGGAATCTGAATTATACCATTATAACTGCTAAAAGCAAAGCATCATTAACACTTCACAAAAAAAGCAACTCCTATTTACAGTATTAGACACTATTTTAATTCTATTTCACGCATTCATTGAGAACTTGAATACAGGACATAAGTATTATAACAATAAATTAATAATAAAAAGTTAACAAAATATATCTATTTAGTCGATAATTACTTTTTAATAGACATATAACTTTCTTTATATTTTTAATTTTTTTTTACTATAACAAAACTTAAATCATCTGTAGGATTTGCAAAATCGTGTAAATCTTTATTTATCTCAGTGCATATATCTTTTGCATTTTTGTCCTTTATTCTGATAAGAGTTTCTTCTAATCTCTTGTCTAAATAAAATTCGTTCATATCCTTATTATGTTCCGAAAAACCGTCAGTATATAATAAGAGTATATCTCCCTCCCCCATTAGCTCTATCTCGTTGGATGCATATTTTTTTTTATAGCCAAAACGACTAATATTTTTTACTGAATCAATATCTTCTTTTGACGGGAGTGTTCCTATAGGTGGGAAATGTACTATGTTTTTTTTATCAATTTTAAATAATTTATTTTGTTTATTAGAAAATACAAGCGGTGAAGGATGACCGGCACTAATAAACCTAAACTTTCCATTTTCATTTATTTCACCGTAAATTAAAGTTATAAATTTTGAAAGACTTGAAGAATTAAAAAATCTTGTATTTAAAATTTCAAAAAGTTCATTAGTAATTTCACCATTCTTTTTAAGTTCATATTGAATACCCGTTAAAAAAGCTTGATGTAACATTGCCGTAAGGATTACATCTGTTATATTATGCCCTGCTGCATCTGCTAATAAAATCCCGGCTTTATGTTGACATTTTTTTAAATTATCGGAGATACGATAATCTGAATTATTCTCTGCCTTTAGAATTCTATGTTTTAAATCATATCTTTTATTAAAATCAATATATATAATATGATCACCACCCGCTATTTTATTAAATGGTATTACTTGTCCGTATATCTCAATATTTTTAAGAACCGGCATTTCTCCTGAAAGCGGTTGCAAATTCTTTGAAATTTTATATAAATTATCAAACTCAGCCTGCATATTATTTAATTCAAGATCTTCATTATTTATCATTTAAAATTTTACAGCTCCTATGTTAATTATGTATTATTTATATAATAGTTTATCAAAAAACCAAAGAAAAGAAAACTGTATTTCTCACATAAAATTTCTTATTAAAATTTCAGGAAGCTTACTATTCGCCTATTTTTTCTTTAAGGAAGTAATTAATACAAAGATAAAGAAAGGTGCTCCAATTAATGAGGTTATTATTCCTACGGGAATTTCTGCAGGAGGAATAAGTATTCTTGCTATAAAATCGGCATATCCGAGAAATAAGCCACCCATAATCATTGTTACGATAATATTTGCCTTGATATTACTTTTAAATATTAATCTTGAAATATGTGGTACTATTAACCCGACAAAACCAATAGGTCCCGTATATGTAACTAAAATACCGATTATTATCGACACAAGAAAAAAAACTCTTAAACGGAATTTTTTAATATCTAAACCCTTTGATAGTGCAAATTCATCTCCTATTGATGAGATTAATAATTGATTTTTTAATACAAAAATAATAATAACAAATATTATATAAATAATAGAAATAAAAATAATTTCCGAGTATTTAACAGGTTCTATGCCACCAAGCAACCATCTTAATATTGTTACGGTTTGCGTAAAATCAAAGAGATAAAGCGTTATGGCAACAAGGGATGAGAAAAAAAAATTAATCGCTATTCCTGACATTAAGAGTGTGTAAATAGAAAAACTTCTAACTAATTTTGCTATCGAAATTATTAAAAATATGGATAATATCCCGCCAAAAAACCCAAAAAAAGAACGTGCACTCAAGCCTAAAAATATGAACGAAATGTTTAATTTAATAGCAATAACAACACCTGCCGACGCACCAGAAGATATACCCAATGTATATGGCGTTGCTAAACTATTTTTAAATATATTTTGAAAAAGCAGTCCGGCAAGACTTAAAATTGAACCGGCAATAAATCCCATTATTAGCCTTGGTACTCTAATCTCCCAAAAAATCATCCTATGAGTGTCGGATGTAAGGATTGAATCTAAGGACAGCTTAATTGTTCCCAAAAATGGCAGAAATAAATACAAGATTGAAGACAAGACTACCATAAATATAAAGAGTCTTTTTCTATTCATCGAAATATAAATACTCCTTATTGTCTATAATTTGTCTTTTAAAATTAGTTCCGAGCGTCTCTTTAAGAATGTCTAAATTTCCGTCTTTTTTCCCAGAATATATAATTTTACCTTTATTTATCGCAACAATGTCTGATGCCACCGGATACATAAGCTCCATTCTATGAGAAATAACAACTATTGTTTTATCGCTTTTGTTTAGCTTAACTAAAAGATTTTTTAATTTTATAGCAGATAGAGGATCAAGCGATACAAAAGGCTCATCGAGTAAGATTAACGGAACATTTTGAATGAATGCAGAGGCAAGCATCACTTTTTTTATCTCACCGCCACTTAATGTTGTCGCATCCCTGTCAATAAGAACTTGTAATTCAAACTCCTCAACAGCATTATTGAATATATCCATATCGGATTTGGAGTAAGAAGAAAATAAGCTTGAGTAAGGGTATCTTCCTGCTATCAATATATCTTTTACTGAAACAGGTAGAGAAAAATTATGAAATTGAGGCAAAAAAGTAAGTTCTTGTGCAAGCTTCTTAATGGGAATATCTATCAATTTTTTATTGTTTATAAAAATAGAACCCGTATAATCCGTTATAACCCCAGCTATAATCTTAAAAAGCGTTGTTTTACCGGCTCCATTGGGACCAAATATCTGCGTTATACTATTTTTCTCAATATTGAAACAAATATTTTCTAATATCGTCTTATTATGTATTTTAAAATTTATATTTTTAATATTAATCAATTAATTACCCTATCTAACTCTTTAAATATTTTTATTATTCTTGGTCCGGGCTTTTTCCAAAAGTCTTCTGATTTAAAAAAAATCTTACCGTTTTTGACCGCATTTATCATCTTATATTTTTCCCATATTTTTAATATTTTTTTCTTGCTCTTTGTATTTTTAATAAAGGATAATTCAATTATAATATCAGGATTCATAGAAACTATTGACTCAATAGATACCGAAGGATACGGAATATTTCCGTTATAACAGTTTTTTGCTCCAGCAAGCTCTAAAAGTTCACTCAAAAAGTCTTTATTGCCTATAATATACATCGATTTTAACCTGTCAGGATCTCTGTCCGCAATGAGTAGTACTTTTTTCTTCAATTTAACTTTATTTTTTTTGTAAAGTACATTTTTTATATTATTAATTAACGCTTTTGATTCTTTTTTTCTATTAATTTTTTTACCTATAATTTCAATAGAATTAAGGATGTCTGATATCGTTGAATGTTGTACCATCAATAGTTCAGACTTATTTTTTAGTAATTTCATCTTTCCCATATGCTCGGGATAACAAATTATTAGATTAGAATTTAAGCTCAATATCATCTCTATATTCATATCAATATATCCACCGATCTTTTTAATATTTTTTGCATCATTGGGATAATTACAAAATTTTGTATTACCTACTAACTTATCATTAGCATTTAGTACATAAATTATTTCAGTCAGTGCCGGTGCAAGAGTAATAATTCTTTTATCTCTTTTATTTTTTTTATCTGTCTTTGTATTATAGTCTTGTGTTGTTTTATTGCAATGTATAGAAAAAAGTACGAATATTATTAATAAAACAATACTTTTTCTATTATTAATTATGTTCTTCATCGTAAAAAAGAAGGGCAGGAATAAATCCTGCCCAAACTTAATTGTTTATAATTGATTAATGTACCTTGAATCTAAATCCTAATTCAAATCTTCTATTTGGTGATCTGTATCCAAAAATCTCAGAATATTCAGTGTTGAGAGCATTGGTAACTTTACCTGATATGGAAAGTGTTTCGGTAACAGGTACTATAACATTGAAATTAAAAGTATTAAATGCCGGTGATTCTGACAATGGTGGCCATGAAAGTGGGTCTGAATCAGCTCTTTTCCCAACATAAATTAACTGTAAAGATGTTGTAAAAAGTTCGTTTTTATAGGTTATTAAACCTGAAAAAGTATGTTTGGGGCGACGAAGCAGAGGCTTTTTCGTTTTTAAATCTAAAGTATCAAGGTTAGTATATGAGCCTCTTATGGAGAGTTGAGTTGTCGGAGTTACGCTTGCAATAACCTCATATCCTTTTATTTCGACTTCATCGATATTTTGATACTGCCCTGCCCACGTGGTCATATCTACGGTAACCCAATTTATCATATCTTTGTATGATGTATTAAAATATGTTACCCCAAGTGATGCAAACTTTGAATAATAATCTAATCCAACCTCATAGGAGTTAGCCTTTTCAGGTTTTAATTTATTATTGGGAATTCCCCATGGATTAACCTGTTGAGTAATGAGAGGTGCTTTAAAACTATTAGAATAAGAAGCTCTGAGCTTAATCATGTTATTGATCACATATGAGAAACCAACTTGAGGTGAAAAATTAGAATCAATATCCTTATACTTATCAAGTCTAACAGATAAAAACATAAATAAATTATCAAGATTTATATCTCCATGTAAAAAAGCGGCAAAATTATTACTCTTTTTATTATCAATTAAAAATTTTGAATCAGTCTCGTTTGTTGCGACAAAGTTTGAATATTCAATACCTGTCTTTATTGATAAAAACTTATTTATTTTTGAAGAAAAAACAGATTCTAATGTATATGAATTTGAAATTAATTTTGAGTAAAAATTAAAAGATGCATCAGGATTAAAAAACGAATAATCACTTTTTACAAATGAACCGGTCATTTTTAAAGATGAATTATCAGATAGAGTAATATTTACCGGTAAAGCTAATATATTATAGTTTTGCTTATAATTTGTATTAGGTGATGGTTTTAGATTCCAAGAAAAAGGGACACCTGAGTTAGTAAAATTACCAAAATATCTTAATCCTATGTTCAAGTTATCTCTTTTGTATGTAATCTTTGCTGATACACCTGAATTTTTGAAAACATCATTTGCAATATTCTCGCTACGTCTTCTCGAGTTTAGACTAAGAGAAAATTCTAAATCTCCCATTGACTTAAAGAGTGAAATATCACCAATGTACGAATTATGACTTCCAAATGCACCAGAAAAAGATAATTTCTTATTTGTTGTTGTATTTATACTGATAACACCACCTTGGGCATCCGAACCATAAATACTACTTAAGGGACCTCTTACAATTTCAATTTTGTCAATATTTGTAGGCGAAACGACACTTAAGTTAATCCCACCTATATTTACAAAATCTCTAATCCTAATACCGTCAACTATATAAAGAGTCTGAGTTGTTTTTGACCCTCTTATAAAGGTTGACGAGACTTGACCAAAGCCTCCGTTTGATAAAGTAAATAAGCCCGGTGTGAGTCCAACAACTTCTTTCAAACTTTCAGCCAAGATTGAACTTATATCAGATTTATCAATAAGTGATATACTTTGTACGGTTTTTAAAAGAGGGATATATCCAACGACCTCAATTACTTCATACAATATCCCATCTTTCGATTTTAAAACATCGTCTTTTTTTTCCTCTGCCAAAAGACCAAAAACAGATTGAAACATTAGTGTTGTAACCACAAAAATGATTACTAAATACTTTCTAAGCATTTTTATTCTCCTTTTTTTTATGAAGGGATTATAAATTTTACCGAAATACCCACCCTCCGTGGATACTTCTACCAGATAAGGTAAAATAGGTCTTCCGGCTTACAGATTTCTTTGACTCCTTCCCACCATTAAGGCAGTGGTTATAACGTCAAAGCAAGCTCTGTATAATAATATAATACAGAACTATCCGTTAACGGCAGCGGGGGCTGCGGACTTTAACAGTTTTCATCACGTAAAATAAATCTACATACAACAAAACAATTAAGTCTCTTCCCTTGAATTTTACCTTAAACGATTTTATATCATTTTTATTTTATTAAGTCAACCGTAGGAGATTTCTAAATTTTTTTGTAAGTCTTTTTATAAATATTGCAAATCCTGAATATAAAAGTATTAACCAAAACGGAATACCTAAAAAATCGGGATTTGCATATTTCCAAATCCCCATATGTATACATATTATTTCCATAATGGGTCCTAATAACCCGAATATAATACCAAAAAAAACTTTTTCAGAATTAATCTTATATAGTAAACTTATATTTATACATAGTAATAATATAAAAACGATAGTATTATACCGAAATAATAATGAAGGAATAAAAATTAATAAACAGTATATTATCAACAAAAAAAAGTATTGTTTATCTATGCTTTTATCATTATTATGTTTTTTTTCTGTACTTAGTATTTTAAATTCCAATCTTCTCATTATTAAAAAACCGTAACCCCAAAAAATAGAAAGCCATAAAGGTATTCCTAAATAATGAGGTTTAGTATAACTCCATGCACCGAAATAGACACAGGCAATCTCGCCAATGCTACCAAGCAATAAACCAAGAAAAAAATACAGGAAATCCAAGAATGTATGATAAAAAAATAAAACGATAAAAACAAACATTAAAGAAAGTAATGTTGATAAGGCAAAAGACTGCCAAGAATAAATATAAACTACCGGCACGATTAAAATTAATAAAAACTCAATTGATAAAATGTCTTTTAAACGCATCACTTATATTTTGTAAAAAACGCACCCGGAGCGACTCGAACGCCCAACCTACTGATTAGAAGTCAGTTGCTCTATCCATTGAGCTACGGGTGCATATTTAAAGAACTAAATACATCGAGCATAAAAATAATATCGGGGCGAGAGGATTCGAACCTCCGACCCTCGGTTCCCAAAACCGATACTCTACCGGACTGAGCCACGCCCCGAAAAAAAACTAAAACTGATTAAAAAATATGTCTTAAAGATCAGAAAATTCTCTTCTAATCCTCTTACGCATTCTCTTCTGTGCCATAGCAATCTTAAGTCTCTTTTTCTCGCCTGGTTTTAAATAAACAGTATGCTTTTTAATATCCTTAATTATAGCTTCCTGTTGAACCTTTCTCTTAAAACGTCTTAACGCACTCTCAAAAGATTCATTTTGATTTACCTCTACATAAGCCAATTCTATCACCATCCTTTTCTGCTAATTGCAACGAAGCATTAATATACCGCATATTATAGAATTTGTCAATATTGAAAACATAATATTCAACTTTGAATATTAAAAATTATACTGATACAAAGATTGTTATTATATACAAGAACAACAAGGCTATTGAGTTTAATGATAATATCTTAAATATTTTATTTTCCGATTTTCTGATTAATGCAATCAGGACAATGAAATTCATTATAATGGCAATAATACCAACCGTCACATTTTTACTCGAAATGGCATTAAGTATATTTCCCTTTAAATAAAAGATATCTAAAATAATTATAATTGCAATATTAAACAGGTTACTTCCCGCAATATTACCAATGAACATATCAAATGCACCTATCTTAGCGGCTTGAAAAGATACAACAAGCTCAGGAAATGACGTTATAAAGGCAATAAAAATGATACCTATTAAAGTATCACCCCAATGCATTACCGTGGCTATCTCCTTACCAACAACAGGTAAATACAAGCCAATAGCAATAATGGCAATTGAAGAAAAAACAAAATTCACAACAGCCATTTTAAGGCTTTTATTTTCATATTCATTTTCAGATTTTGTTTCTTTCCTCGTTTTAAATATAATTCTCATAAAAAAGATGTAAAGAATAAAAATAAATAAAGACGATATACCTATATGCATAATTTTAAGATTAAATTTAAGAAAAATAAGAGCAGTAAGTAAGGATATCATAATTATACTAAAGCCAAGGTTCAATGTATTCTGTTTACTATTACCCTTATAGATATTTTTTTTATAGTAAAAGAGTTCAATTATTCCGATTATCAAGATATTAAATATACAACTTCCAACAATTTGTCCTACGGCTATGTCAGGCGATTTAACAATTACTACAGAAGATATTCCGCTAAATAATTCAGGGAATGAGGTTATCATCGATATAAAGACAACACCCATAAACGCCCTGCCCCATCCTTTTTTTTCAGCGATTATATCCGCACTCCTCGTTGAAGTTTTTCCAAAATAATTAATTAAAAGTAAAATAAAAACAAATTTTGCCCAAACTAATAACATTATAGTTCTTTATATCCTCTCATATTCCCCATTTAAGTTTTCCTGATATAAGATTAAAATAACTCATATCATTTTGACTTATCATCTTAAGTTTTCTTTTACAGCTTGAAATTTTTATTTCATCTCCATTTAAGAAGGGTATCTTTTTTTGTCCGTCAATAGTAATAAAGACCTCTGCATAATTTGAAATCATTCTTACCCTAATCTCGGATTTATCAGGAATAATTATTGGTCTGAATGTAAGAGAATGAGGGCAAATCGGAGTTATTATAGTGCCCTCAACCTCAGGCGTTACAATTGGTCCGCCGGCAGATAAAGAGTAGGCTGTTGAACCTGTCGGAGTCGATATTATTAATCCGTCAGCCGTAATATCAGCAATAGGCTCCCTATCTATAATCAAGGCTAATTTTATAACTCTTGCAATATCCCCCTTGCTTATAACTATATCATTTAAGGCTGATACATTCTCATTGCCATACTCTAATTTTATTAATTTTCTTTTAACTATCTTATAATCACCGGCAAGAATACCCTTTAATGCCTCACTTAATTGACCGATATTAAACTCTGTCAAAAAACCGAGAGTTCCCATATTGA
The DNA here is from genome assembly GCA_964406785.1 of uncultured Clostridia bacterium. Taxonomy (GTDB): domain Bacteria; phylum Acidobacteriota; class Aminicenantia; order UBA2199; family UBA2199; genus JAOZTV01. Next base: position 1,633 of record CAYOTE010000063.1, on the reverse strand, counting down.
AGCCGACTATCGGTATATTATTATGGGCAACATCCTTGGCAACCGAAAGAAAAGTACCGTCTCCTCCGATTATCAAAACCAAATCACAAAGAGACGCAATTTCGTTTCTTAAAACACCATCACCCCTATTTAATAATCCTGCGGAAATTTTCTCAAGTACGATTTCTTTTTTTAAATTACGCAATAGACTCACAACCTCATTAAGATAATTAATTACCCTTTCCTTAATATTCTTATCAGGCGGCTTTATAACTATTCCAATTTTATTATACATTTTTCATCTCGGCAATTATTGTATCATCATTCATACTCTTTTTACCATATTCAATTAAAAAAAAATACTCTTGATTTCCCTTTTGCCCCTTTAATCCGGCCTTTGTAAAATTTATTATACCAAAATTCTCGTTTTCTATTCTGTTTTTAACACTTAAGACTATATCTATTCTGTCCTCTAAAGAACTAATTATACCGCCCTTACCAACCTTGTTTTTAGGTGCTTCAAATTGAGGTTTTATTAATGATAAAATCTTAGCCTTGGAAAAAACTTTTAAAACGGGAATAACCTTTGTAATGGATATAAAGGATAAATCCATTACGATAAGTTCAGGCTCAAATTCACAATCGGTCTTTACAATATCTCTTGCATTTTTTTTTAACAGTACGAGATTTTTGTTCTTTTTAAGATTATAATCAACCTGATTGATATTTACATCTACGCCCATAACAATTGAGGCACCGTTCTTTAAGACAAAATCTGAAAAACCTCCGGTAGAGATACCTATGTCTAAAACTTTCAGTCCCTCGATTTCTATCTTAAAATCATCAAAGGCTTTTTTTATCTTTAAAGCACCTCTTGATACATAGGGGTTTTTCTCTTTAATAGCAAGATTATCGGTTTTCTTAACCTTAAATGAAGCCTTATACTCAATCTGACCGTTTACGAGGACAGAGCCTGCCATAATTAAAGGCAAAGCCGACTCTTTATCAAGAGCCAACCTTCTATTGACTAATTCTAAATCTAATCTATTAGACTTGATTTTTATTTACACGCTTATTACAGCCAACACATCGCCAACTGCAAACTGTGCCCCTATTGCAAATTTAACTTCTTTAACCGTTCCGTCTTGAGGAGCTGTAATCTTGGTTTCCATCTTCATTGCCTCAATAATCAGCACAACATCACCCTTCTTTACTCTTCCAGAAGGTCTTATTATTTTAAAGACTGTTCCCGGCATTGGTGCCTTAATCTCAACACCCTTACCTGCTGTTTTCTTTGAAGCCGCAACTCCGGTATCTTCTCTCATATCCACATCAAAAGATTGACCGTCAACAATAACATTATCACCATCCAATTCAAGATGATACTCATTACCGTTTACGGTAACTAAAAACTTACCTGAATCTGCCACAACTTCTTTTTTCTTGGATTTATCTATCTTTCTTACGCCAACTTCAGCCTCTCCCTTTAAGTACTTCACACCCTTCTCTTTACAAGTTGCAACAATAAAAATATTTTCATCAGTGGGTTCAAAGCCCTCTTTTCTTACTATTTCCTCAGCCTGTTTAAGTCCCTTACTTGTATTTTTATCATTCAAAGATAATGCCGTTTCCTTAGTAGGTTCAAGATTTAACT